>NZ_JBHUMD010000026.1:263919-536499 GCF_042684765.1 Flavobacterium suzhouense
AGGAGTGATCACCTATACTAAAACCTCAGGCGAATTTACCCGTGGTGACTGTGATAACTCAGGTACTTATACCAATACGTGGACCGCTACCGATGGATGTAACAACACCTCCTTAGTCTTCACTCAGGTGATTACTATTGAAGATACCCAGATTCCAATATGGTCAACAGAGTCAGTAGCCCTTAATGTTACTCTTGAATGTAGTGATACAGAAGGACTTGCAACTGCTCAGTCACAAGCGCCTGTTGCTGCCGATAATTGTGGCGGAGTAATCAGCTATACCAAAACCTCAGGAGAATTTACCCGTGGCGACTGTGATAACTCAGGCACTTATACCAATATTTGGACTGCTACCGATGGATGTAATAACACCTCTTTGGTCTTCACTCAGGTGATTACTATAGAAGATACTCAGGTTCCTATTTGGTCAACAGAGTCAGTAGCTTTAAACATTACTCTTGAATGCAGTGATACAGAAGGCTTGTTAAATGCTCAGGCGCAAGCTCCGGTTGCTACCGATAATTGTGGCGGAGTAATCACCTATACCAAAACCTCAGGTTCATTTGTAGCAGGCGCGTGCACCAATGCAGGCACTTATACCAATACTTGGATAGCCAATGATGGATGTGGTAATTCTTCAGTTGAATTTACCCAGATAATTACCCTTGAAGATACTACATCACCAACTTTTATTGGAAATTTACCAACTGATATTACGGTATCATGTGATGAAGTTCCAGTGCCGGCTACTTTAGTAACTTCTGATAATTGTAATTCAGAGAATGTATCTGTAACTTATAACGAATCGATTATAAGCACCGAATGTAAATCAGATTATAGTTTGATTCGTGAATGGATAGCCTCTGACTGTGCGGGTAATACTACTTCTTATACTCAAACTATAACAGTTAGAGATACTACACCTCCAACAGGAACTGCCCCTGAGGATCTTTATTTACAAGACGTATCTGATATACCAGATGCAAGTCCTTCAGCAGTGACTAATGTCATGGACAATTGTAGTGATACTGTAGATATATCGGTTACTGATGAAGATAATGGAGGAGTAGGATGTGCAGATGATCCTTACATCATAACACGTACGTTTATACTTTCTGATTGTTCAGGTAATACTACTACTCTGGTACAGACAATAACAGTTATATTGAGCGATCTCAATGTTCAGAGGGTTAGTGGTACTGCATGTAACCAAGATACTGTACAGGTTGATTTAAACAGTTATTTACCTAATGATATACCGGCAGGAGGTACCTGGAGAGGTACAAATAATAGTCTGAATGTAGATCGAGGCCTTCTTGATGTTTTTGGTCTGCAGGCTGGTATATATGAGTTTGAGTATATAAAATTAGCTGAAATTTGCCCTAGTCTTTTTATGAGTCTGAGAGTAAATGAAAACTGTAAAGTAGTTGAATGTGAGCCTATATTGGTACATAATGCATTTTCTCCAAATGGCGATAATATTAATGAGAAGTTTGTTATTGATAACATTGATAATACAACATGTTATCCTGATAACACCGTAGAAATATATAATCGTTGGGGAATACTGGTGTTCGAAACCAGAAACTATAACAACACTACAAATGCATTTGAAGGTATTTCTAAAGGAAGAACAACAATTAGTCAGGCAGAAGGACTTCCTACCGGAACTTACTTTTACATCCTTAACTACTCATCAGTAGATGGAAACGGTACAATTCAGACACATAATAAAAGTGGCTACCTTTTCCTTTCAAGGTAAGCTGCATCTTTCCTAATTCTTCTTCGGAAATGTTTAATAAATCTGCTTTTTTAGAAAAATTAGACATTTCCGAAGATAAAAAATGAGGTGGAAAATAATTAAATCGAAACCTATTATGAAAACTAATATATATTTTTTCGTCTTGGTATTTGCATCTGTAATGAGTTATGGGCAACAAAATGCACAATTTACACAGTATATGTATAATACCATAAACATAAACCCGGCTTATGCCGGTTCACGAGGAGCATTGAGTATATTCGGTTTATACCGTACTCAATGGGTAGGGCTGGATGGTGCGCCTAAAACTAGTTGCTTTTCTGTTAATACCCCATTAAATAATAGTAACTTAGGGTTAGGCGTATCATTAGTTAACGATAAAATAGGGCCTACTAATGAAAACAATTTCTCTGTAGATATTTCGTATACTATACATCCTTCAGAAACTTTAAAACTTTCATTTGGTTTTAAAGCTACTGCAAATCTGTTTAATCTTGATGTCAACAAACTAAACCCAGTTGAACAATCTGACCCACAATTCCAAAATTTTAATAATGTATTCAAGCCAAATTTTGGAGCAGGGGTTTATTTGCATTCCGACAAAGGTTATGTAGGCTTGTCAGTTCCAAATTTAGCAGAAACTAATCTCTATAATGATAATGACATTGCTATATACAAAAGCAGAATAAATTATTATTTGATAGGAGGTTATGTGTTTGACTTAGGTCCGGATGTACAGTTTAAACCGTCAACTTTAATTAAAATGGTAGAAGGTAGTCCTTTACAAGTAGACGTATCTGCTAATTTTAGAATATTAGACAAGTTTGTAATTGGTGCTGCCTATAGATGGGATGCTACATTTAGTGCTATGGCAGCATTTCAGATCAGTGAATCTCTTAATATAGGTTATGGATATGATTTGGAAACAACCAATTTAAGAAACTATAATTCAGGTTCGCATGAAATATTCCTGCGCTTTGAAATCTTTAAAAATAATGGAAATATGACTACTCCGCGTTTCTTTTAAAATGTTTATTATGAAAAATTATATTCTCCTTTTAATGCTAATACCGGTTGCTTTTTCTTCCAATAGTTATTCTCAGGAAAAGAAAGTAGCATCAGCGGATAAAAAGTATGATAATTATGCCTATATCAATGCTATTAAAACATATGAAAGAGTAGCCAATAAAGGTTATAGATCAGAAGATATGTTTAAAAAACTTGCAAATGCCTTTTATTTTAATTCGCAATTTGACAAAGCTGCGAAATGGTATGGTGAGCTTTTTGCTATGAATGCACAACTTGAGTCTGAATACTATTATAGATATGCACAATGTTTAAAATCAATTGGTGAAATTGAACAATCAAATAAAATGCTCGATCTGTTTTATGAAAAATCAAAGAATGATGCCAGAGCTAAGTTGTATAATAATGCCAGGGATTATTATAAAGAAATTAAGGCAAATTCAGGTCGTTATAAAATTGAAGATGCAGGAATGAATAGTAAATATTCGGATTACGGAACTGCTTTTTATCAAAATAAGATTGTATATACTACAGCCAGAGATACAGGTAATTTTTGCCAGCGTAAGCATAAATGGACTGGTCAGCATTTTACAAACTTATATTCATCTGACATTGACAAAGATTATAATAGTGGTAAGCCTCAAAAGTTCAGTGCAAAAATAAATTCTAAGTTTCATGAGTCAACACCTGTTTTTACGAAAGATGGCAATACGGTTTACTTTACCAGAAATAATTATATTGAAGGTAAGAAAGGAAAAGATGCAAATAAAACCACTCTTGTAAAAATATATAAAGCAACCCTGGACGATAATAAATGGAACAATATTACTGAATTACCTTTTAATAGCGATTCATACAGTTCGGCACACCCAGCACTTAGTCCGGATGAAAAAACATTATACTTTGCTTCCGATATGCCCGGTACATTAGGACAATCTGATATATACAAAGTAAAAATAGATAAGGATGGCAAATTTGGATCTCCTGAAAATTTAGGGCCAACAATAAATACAGAGGGAAAAGAAACATTTCCTTTCGTAACAGATGAAGATGAAATTTACTTCGCTTCTGACGGACATCCGGGCCTAGGAGGTTTAGATGTATTTATGGGGAAAATCGATGATAGTGGTGTTTCTAATATTCAAAACATTGGAGCGGATGTTAATTCTTCTTTCGATGATTTTGCCTATATAATTGACACTAAATCGAGGAGGGGATACTTTTCTTCAAATAAAGAAGGAGGGAAAGGATCTGACGATATCTACAAGTTTTTAGAAACAAGAAGATTAACCTGCTTACAGGAATTATTTGGTGATGTAACTGATTTGGCTACGGGTGAATTGTTACCTAATACAAAGCTTAGCTTATATGACAATAAATTTAATTTGGTAGATACCGTATACTCTGATCAGGAGGGACTTTACACTTTTAATGTTGAGTGCGGCATGATATACAATGTTAGAGCCGAAAAAGAAAAATATACAACGAAAGAAGTTAGTATAACTATTCCGAAAGAAAACGGAAGAACCAATTTACCTATAGCCCTTGAAAAATCAGAATGTGTTGTAACAATTGGTGATGATCTGGGTAAATGTTTTGGTATTAAAATGATTTATTTTGATCTTGATAAGTCTGATATTCGTCCTGAAGCAGCATTAGATCTTGAAAAAATACTTGATGTGCTGAATCAATATCCAAATATGAAATTAGATATACGTTCTCATACAGACAGTCGTCAGACTTTTAAATACAATGAAGAGTTATCCGACAGGAGAGCTAAATCAACAATTAAATGGTTAGTTAGAAATGGCATTAATCCGAATAGATTGACCGGAAAAGGCTATGGAGAAACCCAGCTGGTTAATGGATGTAGTGATGGGGTAGAATGTACCGAAGAACAACATCAAATGAACAGGAGAAGCGAATTTATTATTTCAGCTTTGTAAACGAAAACACAGACACACACATTAATCATTTGCAATTAACTGCAAATTAAAAAACCTGCAAGTTTAAAAACCTGCAAGTTTAAAAACCTGCAGGTTTTATATTTCTATAAATTAAAGGAATATGTTTTTGTCGATTAACAATTAAAATATTCTAAGTATCGGCTTAATAGCAACATTATTAGATTGTTTTTAAATTAAATTTTTTGTTTAAATATTTTTAGTTTATTATTTAACAATCAATTTTTTAGATGTGTTAAATATATTTGAACTTATTGTCACAAGGTATATTCCTGAAGCAAAATTATGAGTGATTTTTCCGGATCCTTTTTGTCTGTTGATTAAAACCTGTCTGCCATTTATATCGGTAATTGTTATTGTAGCTACATCGTCCGATTGTAATTCTGGCATCGAAATATAAAATTCATTGTTGGTTGAAGGATTCGGATAAATAGTAACCAAAGAATTATTTTCTGTTGCTATTTGTTCTTCTTCATTGTTCATGCCAATCCTGGCAGATATAGCTGTCTCAAATAACCATTGAGCACTTTCCCAATTATTTTGAGCTCCTACATATTGAGCTGAACCATTCAGGTTTTCAATATGTATCATGCTTCCTGTCTGCCATCTGTTTTTAATTCTTACCCATGTACCATCAACATTTTCGCTAGACCATTGAGCGCTCCACCAGGTTGTTGGTCCGGCAGTACATTGTACAGCTCCTGTTAAGTTTTCGATGTTCATGATATCTCCAGTACCAACATTTTGCAAGACATAATAAGTGGCATCTATGGCAACTTTTTGCCATTTATAATTATTGTTAGCAATGGTTGCTCCATATCCAACGTTGGCTCCGGCATCGTACAAATAGTTATTAGTCCATCTGTTTTTTATAGTATAATAGTTTCCCGAAGGAGTGGTATTAACTGTAATTGCACAGTTTGTAGTTTTATTGCCATCAACGGTTGTTACTGTAATTATTGTTGTTCCGGCTGAAACGGCTGTTACCAGACCTGAAGCATTAACAGTGGCAACTCCTGTATTGCCCGAAGAATAAGTAACAGATTTATTCGTTGCATTAGAAGGAAGTACTGTTGGTGTTAACTGTAAGGTTGCTCCAATATTTAGTGTAGCTGATGTTGGTGTAACAGTAACACTTGTGACAGGAACAACTGAAGTGCCCGAACAGCCCGAACCTGCAGACCATGAAAATGTACCGGCTCCACTTGTATTTTCATTGGTAGTGGCATTACCGCCTCTGTTTGCGAAATTCATATTACAATAGGTTGCATTCCCATTAGGCGCGCTTGCTATGAGTACAAAATATCCACGTCCCCAATCCCTGTTTAAGGCATTATTAAAGGGAAATTCTTTTCCTGTGCCATTGATAGTTATATTATTAAAGCTAAGATTATAAATTCCATCTCCTGATCTTTTGCTTATTGAAATAGCATCATTTCTGGAATCAAGAATGTCTAGGTTGTAGAGCTGTACATTTTTTACCTGAGTTCCGGCGTTACTTGCGCTAAAAATGTCTACTGCCGCTACAGGATTATTGTAAGTATCATTAAAAGTACCACATGCTGTTATGGTAATATCATATATTTCGTGGCTGCCATCATTGCTAAATGGTGCTCCGTCAAAATTGTTACTTACACGGATACCTGCTTCCAGATTGTCTTTTATTATTAAATTATAGGCCTTGTTGTTTTTTCCTCCATAAATAGCTAAACCACAGGCTCTCCAACAATTTTCAGATGTATTGTACCTAAAAGTATTATTAATACATTCCTGGCCGTTAGCAGGCCATATTGCCTGATCATCATCACCATTATTTCTAAAATTGCAATGCTCTACAATTGCGTTTGAAGTTCCTTTACAAAGATTTATTCCATCAGCATAATTATTTCTGAAGCGGCAATGCGAGAGTGTAAAACCATCAGCAATTGCAGGTCCTCCAACATTATATTGTGCAATCCATGCGCCACATTCAAAATGTTCTGCCCATATATTCTTTATTGTTGATGTTGAGGTAAACACACCATTTATAGCCTTATATGAATTACTTCGTGAAGTTGAATTAGTAGTTAAATAAAGATCGGAAAAAGAAATGTTAGTTGCATTGCCTCTTAATCCGCCATTACCGCTGCTTGTAGCAGTAAAATTAATTTGGGTGTACCACATTCCTGCACCTATTAATGAGGTGTTATTAACGCCAAAATATAACTCTGTACTAACGTTATATACTCCACTTGGGATATATATCTTACTACCACCATTTTGATCAATAAAAGCTTGTAGATTACTTCCGTTTCCGGTGTAGGTAACTGAACCCGACGGGGCAGTTATAGCTGTAGGTACAGGTTCCATCTCAGCAAAATCAAGATGAATGTTTCCAGTTTCCCTAATCAGTTTCAAAGTTCCGGATACAGGTATCTTGGCCGGTAGTTTATAACGTACTTCATCAAACCTCATTCTTGGGTTTTGGTTTGTGATTCCGTTATTGTTGGGGTTCCCATTGCTCCAAAGGTATTCCCAGGACCATGTTGAGGTAAGGGTCAGTGTTGTAATTTTTGTATTTCCATTATAAACACCTAGTGTGGCTGACTGGCCGTCAGGTACACTATAACGTATTACAAGGCCTTCAGCGGCTTCCGTAATAGTCCATTGTACTGTAGCATTCGTGGCTGACAGATTTACACATTGCTGATCTGAAGCCTCAGACTGAAGATCGGCCTGAACATAGGACTTTGAGGTTACTGTAGCACCATTAGACAATTGTCCCAAATTTGCCTCATAACGTTTATAGGGTGCATCATAATAGCCGCGTTGGGCATATATACTTAAATGTATTAAAAAAATAAAAACAAGATAAAAATGTTTATTCTTGATGAAAATGTTAGGTAATTGATTATTCATAATTTGAATTTTTTAAGTTGTTGCTAATTAAGGATATAGCCAAACTACATCTTTAAAAACTCATTAAAAAAAGATGGATTTAAAATCAAGTTCGCTACAACGTTTTAGTGGTTTTAATATGCTGGTATTGAGTGTTTTGTTTTTAATTATCAAATAAAAAATCAAGAAAGGATATAGTTTGGAATTCACTATTGTAGCATAAAAAGTATTCCTTAAACAATCTTTCTGTAGTTTAAATCTTAAATATGTAAATTAAGGCAGGTATATTTTTAAAATATATTTTTTCATGGAGAGTATGCATGCGGTTTAATCTCTCCATTTTTAACATTGTTTATTCATATTTTAAATGCTCTTTTTGATTAATGTATAGGCACAAATAAAAAGGCCGTAAATACTACTATTTACGGCCTTTTTAACTCTTTTAAGATATTTTGGATTGTTATAAAGTAAGAAGATGTAAAAATTTTCTCTTAAGAAATGATAAATTGTAAGTACTGTTCAACACTTTCATAATCATTAGTGATGAGCTTTTTTTTGAGTCTCATTTTACATGTTCTTACGCTTTGCGGTGAAATACCCAATACATTTGCCATATCAGTAGCATTAAGCTGTAGTCGCATCAATACCAATACCCTTATTTCGGCTTCTGAAACAGGAATGCCTGAAGCTCTTATTCTATTGAAAAAATCAGGATAAATGGCTTCAAATCGTAATTTGAACTTATCCCAACCGTCATCAGTTAATATTTTTTGTTCAAGAAGGTCATTTATATCATAGTCCGGTTCTGTAATTTCCCTTTCAGGATACTGTAATCTGTTAATAATGTTGTTTTTATGGGTAAGGTCTATAATGTATGTTTTAAGCTCTTCTTCTTTTATCTGTATAAGTTGTAATGAATTTTGCAATTGTAGTTCTAATTGACTTTTTCTGAATTTTATAACTGATAGATAACGGTAAATAAAAAAAGCAGCAATTAGTAATGCAATTATAACGCTTACCGCTATAAGCATAAAGCGGGTATTGGCAATTTTTTTTTCATTCTGAAGGTTCGTTATTCTTAAGTTTTTAACCTCCATACCCAAATTTGCCTGATATTGTGAAAGAAGATTACTTTGGTTGGCCTCCATAATTTCCTTTTCAGCGTCATAATGTTTCTTATAATAGTAAAGAGCCGAATCCTGAACGTTAAAAAGGTCGTAATTACGTGATAATTCCCGAAGCCCTTCACTAATACGTACTTTACTTTTTACTTGGTAACTTAATTTAAGACATTTATGGCCTGCCCATAAAGCTTTTACTTTATTACCCTGTTTAGCGTATACGGTACTCAGGTTTTGGTAGGCTGTAGCCATGCCTTCCAGGTAGTTTATTTTTTTGCATTCCTCAAGAGATAGAAGGTAAAACTTTAAAGCAGGGGGGAAGGCTTCAGAAAATCGATATATCTGCCCCTGATTGTTGTAGGCTATGGCCAGTTCCCGTGATTCTCCAAGTTCTTTGAAAATATCAATGGCTTTATTATTTTGATTAAATGCAGCTTTAAAGTCACGTTGTTCTTTGAGTATGAGTGCACGGTTGGTATGCGTAAGGCCCAATAACCTTTTCATGCCGTTCTTTTCAGCCATAACAGCTGCTTCAGTATAGCATTCCATAGCGGCTGTGTTGTTTTCCAGTCGCCAATGAACTAATCCAAGATTATTAAGTAGGGTTGCCGTTTCTTTCTGATCGTTAGAAGCTTTGGCCATTTTGTATGCACGTGTAAAGTAGCTAAGGGCCTCCTGATAGTTACCAATACGCCATTGTTCGTTGCCCATGTCCGTAAGCTTTGCCGTGTTGTTCTCTCCGGGCAGATCTTTTTGAATATGCTTATCAGTGCTGTTTTCATTGCAGGCTAAGGCCAGCAATAAAAAACACAAGCCTATAACTCTTATCCATTTTATTTTTTTTCTATCCAGCATGCCCCAAATTTAGATTTTAAAAGGCATATAACATAAAAAGGCCCCGTTTTTATGACGGAGCCTTTGTTACATGTTTAGTTATATTATTTAATAACCATCTTTTTTGCCTGTTTAAAACCTTGTGACTCTATCTGATAAAAGTAGATGCCAGGAACCAGGCCATCCGATTCAAATTCTATAGTATTTGTACCCGGTGCATAAGTTTCATTGGCAATTTCCTGTACAAATCTTCCTTGTAAGTTGTATAACTTTATTACGGCTTTGCCTCCGTTAACAAGTGTAAAAGGGATTGTTGTTTTTTCTTTTACGGGGTTAGGATAATTTTGCCCAAGCAGGTTAACGGCTTTGTCTGGTGTTAAACCATCCGGTAGGCTAAGTGTCCCGTCATGCTCAGTTTCAAAGAAATAAGTACCTTCATAAAATGCCTGATTGCCAACGCTACCAGCCAGTAATAGTCTGTTGTCAGAATGTGGAATTAGTCTTTCACCATAAAATTCTGCATATTGAGGGCCTACAAAAAATTCTTCATTAGCGTTTTGCCCATTAGTATCAACAGTAATAAGTGTTGCAGTAGGGAAGGGAGAACTGAAAATTTTATGAGGGAATGGATCTACAATCATCTGATCCATTATATAACAGACATCAGATCCGTCAATGTGAAAATCATTATAATAACGCATGTTTTCTGACTGGAAATCCCAAAGCTTTTCACCGTTAGAATTATATTTTATAAGGGTATTATGTATGTCACCGCTATTTGCAAGACTATAACCTATAACAGCAATATCACCATTACTGAAAGGTTTAAGTGTATATGAACGTTCTTTTTTGTCTTCTTCTCCAAAAGTTTGACTCCACAAAACTTCACCTGTAGCGTTTATTTTTGCGGTCAGGATATCTTCGTTATACGTTTCAGTGTTTTGTGAATAACCGTTTACATAGATACTGTTATCTGCTGATATAAATAAGTCGGTACCTGAAGAAGACTGACCCTGAACAACAACAGGAATAATCCAACCCGGAGTACCATCGGCATTAAACTGAACAACAGTAAGGTTTACATTTTGTGACATAAAGTTACCACTTCCATGAGTACCTGTTAGTATTAGTTGGTGGTTGGTATCTACTTTTCCTGAATTTATTGTAAAAATGTTGTTTCCGCTTATACCAGGCATAAATGTTTTCCATTCCTGTGTTCCCTGAGCATTAAGCTTAATTCCTAGGAATGATGCATTTTGACTGTCTTCAGTTTCATAGGCAGTACCGCCAAGAAATACAGATCCGTCAGCTTGAGGTTCTAATACATGAACAGCCGGTGAGTAAAGTTCTATTTCAGAAGACCATAACTGTGTGCCTTCAGGAGAAAGTTTAATAACTTTTAGTACTGGCGGATATTCTTCAAAACCTGGCAGGAGGCATACATAAGCATTTCCATCAGCATCTGTACGGCCTATGATACCGTCAGCAGCATTGCCATTGGCTGCATTGTATGCTACGTTCCATAAAATATTGCCTTCAGCATCATGTTTAACGATAAAGTAATTAGGAACAAGCATTTCCTCTGTGAAATTATAGTATGATCCGGTAGAAAAAGTATTACCATTGTTGTCAGCAAAAGCATTCAGCATTGATGCAGCAGGAGAACCCAGATTGCTATATATAGAACTCCATTGGGTTTCAGGACTAGTGATGTCAAATCCTGATTTTACAGTTTCAAAAACAGAACCATTTTCACTATAAAATGAGTTGACAGAAAAGTAAACGTTGCCGCTACTGTCAATTCCTGTCCCGGCACCGCCAGTCATACTTGCAGTACCATCTGTAGTAGATATAACAAAAGCTGCCTGACCTAAAAGATTGCCATCGGGCGAATATTTATAGGCACGGGCAGCTACGTCTTGTTGCCATTCTTCTGCTCCGGGAGTCATACCATTTGCAGATACTATTATATTTCCGTTAGTGTCAAAACCCAATGTAGCATTTGCTGTTTCTATTAGGTCTGTGGTTTCTTGAACCCAATTTTGTGTTCCGTCGGTATTATATGACAGCAATACTGTACCGTCATCAGAAAAGCCACCTAAATGACTTCCTGCCACATATAAAGTATTGTTTGTTACGCTAATTTTCCAACCCAGGGTTACCTCAGTACCACTTTTATATGTTTGAACCCACTGTTGTGTACCAGAACTATCATACTTTAACGTACCAATACGATTAAGGAAGGTATCAAATGTACCTGTAACAAAAATATTACCATCAGCATCGGTGGTAATAGCACGAGGTACAGAATTTGTTACGTCAGCAATATTGTCAGGGTCAGTGCTTTCATAATTATAAGCTTGCTCCCATAATTTTGTACCATCCAGACTATATTTTATAGTATGGTAATTTAGCCAACCGTCGGGATTAGGACTGTAACCTGTAACGATTACATTCTGATCAGCATCTACAGCAATAGCAGTGGCCTCGTTCCAGGTTTCACTATTAGCAGGGTTTTCACTGATGTGCCATTGTTCTTGACCGTTGTTATTGTATTTTAGGGTAAGGTAGTCAACCGAATTTCCTGACCAGGTAATGCCAGTAATGTAAACACTGCCATCTACTCCTATAGCCATAGCATTGGGTATTTCAATACCTTCGTTACCGTTGTCAAACGTGGTTTCCCAAAGTTTGTTTCCCTCAGGAGAATACTTGATAACACGGATGTCCATATCGTTTCCGTTCCACTTCAATCCGGATACTACGATGTTGCCTGAATTGTCAAACGCTATATTCATACCATATTCTACCGCATACATAAGAGCCTGTTCACGTTTCTGCCAAATGACTGTACCGTCTGCTCCTATCTTTTGAGTAAAGAAGTCACCGGAAGGCTGGTTTTCGTTAGAACTACCTCCGGTAATATAAGTATTGCCAGATGCATCTGTTATAGCAGCATAAGGAACATTGTTGCCTTTATAAGCTTCACCTCCATAAAATTCATAATTAGTAGAGTAAGTAGTGTTTTTAGCTTTAGGTTTAGTTCCTGTTTGTGCCAGTACTTTTTGTTGCGGGTCGATGATTGGTGATTTGCTGTAGTTGGGTTTAAAAGCATCCCATTTGGATAACGAATAAACCGCGCCACTGTTTTTAGAGATCTGATACCCATTTTCGGATTTCAGATCGTTTTGCGCGAAAGCATTAAAGCTTACCAGCGCCAAAACCAGTGAGCTCAAGCTGTTCTTTGTAGTGAATTTCATATTTATGTAGGTTTGATTCAAATATGTAAATTTAATGCAGACAGTCACTTTCTAAAGGGGATTAGGTGTAGACATTGGTGTAGACAAATTGAATTTATAACCTTTAGAAATGAGACTATAACAGGTTTTATCGTGTTTGCTGACAGCTTTTGTATTTTGAATTTAATAATTCATAATAATGAAAAAAAAATGTAATTGTTGCCCTGTTTATGTATATGATAGAATTTCTGATAATCATAAAAAAACTCCTTAGCATTGTAAGGAGTTTTTATTTGAAATTTTTGTTTCAATGTTTTTTTAATAAGGCATTTTCAAATTACTTTTTGTTTAAACCATTAAACTGCTAAACAATTTTACCTTTCCATCCAGCTATGCCTCCTAATAAATTAATAGTTTCATTGAAACCCATATCATCCATAATTTGACATGCCGTAATGCTTCGCTGACCGCTTCGGCAATAAACATAATAATTCTTATTCTTATCCATTTTTGACAATTCAGAATTAAAATTATCTCTTTGAAAAATATCTATGCATTGCGCATTTACAAGCATCCCATTGCTACATTCCTGTTTTGTTCTTACGTCAATGATTACCGCATTAGGATCAGAAGAGACTTTCTGTTCCCATTCTTTTTGATTTAGATTTTTCAATGTTATTTAATTAAGTTGAACAATTTCATTTCCTTTTTCTACCCATTCTTTCATTCCTCCTGAATAGTTTTTAACTTTTATTCCATTGTGCGCGAGTATTGACTGGGCAATTGTCGCACGATCTCCGCTTTGACAGTATATCAGGATTTGTTTGTTTTTATCAATCTTCCCAATATTTTCTTGCAGGTTGCCTACAAAAATATTTTCTGATCCTTTTATATGGCCTGCTTTGTATTCATTTTCACCGCGAACGTCTATAATATGGATATTATCTTCATTAAGCATGGTTTTAAATGATTCAACATCTATAACCTCACTGCTTTCAGAGTTTAACTCTAATGAAGTTATATCGTCAATAAAACCATGTATATTATCAAGTCCAATGCGCATTAGTTTTCTGGTAAGTTCGTTCATTTCGGTTTCATCAGCAATCAGTATAAACTTTTCATCATAATCTAAAAACCATCCGCACCAGGTAGCGAATGAATTATTTCCCTGAATATTAATACTGCCTGTAAGGTGGGCTTTTGCAAAATCAGCCTTATTACGAGTATCAATTATTTTCATACCGTTTTGAAAAGCTTCTAAAAAAGCCTCTTTGCTTAGTTTTTCATGTTTAGGTACTTCAGTCAGTAGGGGGCGATCAACTTTGTTAAGATGCTTCATCATTGCAAAATACTTTGGAGGCTCCGGTTGTCCTTCTAATAAATAATCTACAAATCCCTTTTCATTGTTTTCATATTGAAAGGCCCAGTTTCTGATTAATTCATAACCAACAGTAGTACTTGGCACCGCACCAAGCGCTTTTCCACATGCAGAACCTGCACCATGGCCCGGCCATACCTGAACGTATTCGGGAAGTTGAGTAAAACGTTGGATGGATTCATACATTTGTTTTGCTCCTTTTTCTTGAGTACCGGTAAATCCAGCAGCCTTTTCCAACAGGTCGGGGCGCCCTATATCACCCACAAAAACAAAGTCTCCGGTAAATACCATAACAGGTTTATCGGTAGCCGGATGGTCTGTAAGTAAAAAGCTGATACTTTCGGGTGTATGGCCCGGTGTATGTAATACCTCTAACGTTAGATTACCGATAGTTATAATGTCTTTATGTTTTAAACCTACGTGATCAAATTCATATTGCCAGTCGTCACCTCCTTCATCAGATAAGTATAATTTCGCACCGGTTATGGCTGCAAGCTCACGCGATCCTGAAAGAAAATCGGCATGGATATGTGTTTCGGCAATATGAGTGATCTTCATATTGTTTTGTTTTGCAATATCAAGATAGGTGTCAATATCTCGTTTTGCGTCTATTACAATAGCTTCTCCTTTTGCCTGGCATCCTATAAAATAGCTAGCCTGTGCAAGTGATTTATCATATACGTGTTGAAAATACATAGTTATAGTTTTAAATTAAAAGTGTTTCGATATTTATTTATAGTAAAATTACTGCCTATGCTTAGGCTGTGCAGTAACAAAAGTTACATAAACATTATTTTATAAAAAGCTCTTTACTAATAATATAAGCTCCCATCAACACTATAAAATAGCCAAACCCTTTCTTTAGTTTTTCACCTTCAATTTTCCGTGAAAGAAGTATGCCTATAAAAATTCCGGTTATTGCTGTTAACGTAAAGGGCAGGAGGAAAGACCAGTCTATGCTTTTTTGAAAACCATCTCCGGCAAAGCCTGCTAATGACTGTATGGCTATTATAAATAATGATGTGCCAACTGCTTTTTTCATTGGTAATCCGGCAAGGAAAACCAATGCTGGAATAATAAGGAAACCGCCACCGGCTCCCACAGCACCAGCCAAAAACCCCGTTATTATGCCACTAATGATTATCTTTAACTTAGAAATTTTTCTTGCTGCAGCATCATTAATGTTCGATCTGATCATTTTAGTGGCAGCTAAAAGCATTATTATTGCGAATGTGAGCATTAATAATAATTCTTTAGTAATTATGAAGTGTTTAGTTTCCATAATAACGTGTGGTATTAGCGGTATAAGTAATGCTCTCACCAAATAAACTGTAATTAAAGAAGGGATGCCAAAAAGGAAAACTATATTGAAATTAATGTTCCCTTTTGAAATATTTCTGATACCGCCTACAAGTGCGGTTAAGCCAACTACAAATAGGGAGTAGCCTGTTGCTGTAATGGCATCAAAGCCTAACAGATATACAAGTATAGGCACGGTTAGTATTGAGCCACCGCTCCCTACCAGCCCAAGTGAAATACCTACCAAAAGAGCAAAAAAATAGCCTGATATAGCTAAAAGATCCATAAGATTAAATTTTAGTAATATCAGGCTAAATTATAGCAGCTATAGAAGCTGTGCAGTAACAAAAGTTACACAGTACATTTATTTTAAGAGTACTATGGTGTTTCGGTTCAATTTGATTATACCATCATTTTCAAGTGCTTTTAGCAGGCGCGATATTACTACGCGAGATGTATTAAGCTCATAAGCAATTTCCTGATGGGTGTTGGCTATAATCTTAGAATTATTCACTTTTGCTTTTTCTTTCAGATAACCAAGAAGACGTTCATCCATTTTCATGAAGGCAAGATTGTCAATAGCCGACAGCATTTCTGAGAGTCTCTTATTATAACTGCTAAAAACAAAGTTTCTCCAACTTTTGTATTTACCCAGCCACTCTTCCATTTTTCCTATAGGAATCATAGCTACAGTACCTTTAGTTTCGGCTACTGCTCTTATTTCGCTTTTGGTTTCTCCAAGGCAGCAGGCAAGTGTCATGGCACAGGTGTCGCCCTTTTCGAGAAAATAGAGTAAAATCTCACCTTCTTTACGGTCTTCCCGTATGATTTTGATGGCACCATTTAGGAGTAATGGCATTTGACGTATGTATTGCCCAATCTCAATAAGATGATCATCTTCTTTAAAGTCAACAAAACTGGCAACATGTATGATCTCTTCTATTAATCCGGATTCAAATGTATTACCGTAAGATTCTTTGAGTTGTTGTTCCATGAATGAATTGAAAGATTATTATAAAGGTACAAATTAATGCGGCATTTTATTTTTTACAATACCATATATCCAGGTTCCCGCAATGGCTCCTGCAATTACAATCAGCATCGGAAAAAATCCTGCTCCTAAAAGCGTAAACATAGGTCCGGGGCAAGCTCCTGTAAGTGCCCATCCTAAACCAAAAATGATTCCGCCAAATATATAGCGTGAAAAGCTTTTCTCTTTTGGAATAAAGCTTATTGCATCTCCTTCAATATGTTTAAGCTGATAGCGTTTTATGATTTGCGTAATAATAAGTCCCAGGATTAATGCCGAACCTATTATTCCATACATGTGAAAAGATTTAAACATGAACATTTCATAGATACGAAACCATGAAGCAGCCTCTGATTTAAACATTACGATACCAAAAAAGATACCTATCATCAAAAAAAGAATATTTTTCATTATTAATATTGTTATTTAAAATATGAAAGGAAATATAACATGTACCATTATAAGCCCGCCAATAAAAAATCCGGCTACTGCTATTAATGATGGTAGCTGTAAATTACTTAATCCTGATATTGCATGCCCCGAAGTGCATCCTCCGGCATAACGGGCTCCAAATCCTACTAAAAAACCTCCTCCTAACAATAGAACAATGTTTTTTACTGATGGAAAAGCATGGTTGCCAAATAATTCATCAGGGAGATAACTGCTACCTGCACTTTCAAAGCCTTTCTGTTTAAGTTGTACAATTACTTCAGGATTAATTTGAGGTATAGGATTGTCTGATAGGTAATGCATAGCTACAAACCCTCCAATGACAGCTCCCGCTATCACAAAAAGGTTCCAGCGTTGTCCTCTCCAGTCAAAGTCAAAGAAATCGCAACTTCTACCTGCTCCTAATGCAGCACAAACGGTACGAAGGTTGGACGACATTCCAAAGTTTTTACCAACAAACAAAAGTGCTGCCATGGTAGTAGCAATCAAAGGGCCAGATATATACCATGGCCATGGTTCAAAAATCCAGTTCATACTTTATTGTTTTTTAATTAAACGCAAAATAAAGTATCAATGAAAAATTCGTCAGTATCTTTTGTTACACAGAGTAAAAAAAAGGAGTTAAGATACTTTAAAAGTATTACTGAAATATAAATACATTTATACTGTACAATGCATTTTGGTTGATATTCTATAATACTTTGTAAAAAAAAAGATTAGATTTCACATCTAATCTAAGGTTTTAAAATTATTTCCGGTGGTGTGTCAGTAAAATTTCCATTCTTATCAACATAAATAATCATACTGTCAAAACCTTTACCTTTGTTATTGTTAGTTTTTCTTTCTTGTCTTTTTTGAGCTTTTTGCTTCTTTACTAATATTTTTTTTTTATTATTTTCTTTTTTAAAAAAAGAGTCAGCCATAATTGTATGAATTTTATTTGATGTTGTATTATTTAAATACAGTTAAATTATATGGTATTGGATAATTGCACACTATTGCTCAAAATAAAGGAATGGCTTAAAAAACCATTCCATTTTTGAGTTTGTAATGCTAATATCTTCTGTTTGTACCAGAATTTAAGTTAGTAATTTTTGGACGTGCTTCGTTAACTGTAATAACCTGATCGTCTAATCGAGAATTATTAAGTTCATTTATCGCCTTTTCTGCTTCTGAATTATTAGGCATTTCTATAAAACCAAATCCTTTTAGACGACCTGTCAACTGATCTGAAATCAGTTTAACAGTTGTTACTTCTCCATAAGTGCTAAAAATATTACGCACCTGATCTTCTGAGGCTTCGTACCCCAAATTTCCTACATAAATGTTCATGATGTAAAATGTTTTAATTAAAATTAAGGCAGCTGAAACGCCTAAACTGAAGAGTAATTGAGAACAAATTTTACAAGATGGACAAATTTGCTTATCAGAGTGAGCATTGGCAGAAAACCAATATTTGGTAAAGATAGGTATAAAACATTGAGCAAAGTTTTATTTCACTTAAAATTAAAACATTCAACAGAATTTGTAATGCTGATGATATGAGCATATTATATCTGAATGTTTATAACTATTGGTTTATTGATGTCAAATTTATTTTTAAAACAGCTGTTTTTGCTTAGATTTGAAGTATAAACAAAGTAAAAAAAAAGCAGGAGAAATATGGGGATGTTTGTAATCAGCAAACGCTTTAACGGAGAATATAAATTTGTTTTTACATCCAGAAAAGGTAAAACTATTTTTACGAGTATAAGCTGTAAGCAAAAGTCTGATTGCGAATTAATAATTGCTGCAATACGTGATAATGTTGAGCTTTTTGCGTTTACAAAAAATACCGCTACTTCGGGTAAGTATTTTTTCAGGCTTTCAAAAGGAGGACTTGTTTTGGCTACCAGTCGTAAGTATTCTACAGAATTACGACTTAAAAAAGGAATTGAAGAAATTACAAAATATGCTCCTAAAGCAGAAACACTCGATTTTTCCGAGAATGATTTTGTATTTCCTGATGCCGATTCTGTTTTTTTAGAACAGGATTAAATCTTATCTGATACTTTGCAATAAAATTCGGACGCCAACCAAACCCAGGCAAACTGCTAAGGCTCTTATTATGGTTTTGCTTTTTAGCTTATGCGAGTAGTAAGCTCCTATTTGTGCTCCCGGAATTACACCTAATGCAAGAAAGATAACCATTTTAAGAACTACTGGATCGTCGTAACTACCATTAAATATATGTGTTACTACAGTTACTGTGGCCATTACTGCTAATATAAAATGTGAAGTAGCTGTTGCAATATGTACGGGAAACTTAAGCCAGTTCGTCATTGCGGGAACGTGTATTATACCACCTCCGATACCTAAAATTGGCGATATGAAACCTACAATAATGCTTATGAGATTTCCGTAAAGTTCGCGGTAGCTGTACGAATATACTTCACCTGATTTGTCAACGATAGTATGATGAATTAGTTTTTTGTTATTTGAATCAGATACCTGAATATCGTTTTTCAACTCTTTTTTTAAGATAAGGTAAGCTGAAAGAGCGAGCATAAGTACTCCAAACAGAGCATTGAAAAGCTTACCACTAATATATTCTATGATTGCTACACCCGCTATTGAACCCGGAATGGTAAATAAAGCAAACTTAATTCCTGCTTTATAATCAATACGTCCTGATCGGGCATAGGCAACTGAGCCTGAGATTGCATTGGCACATACAACAGCCATCGAAATAGCCGTAATAACTTCAGGAGAAAATTCCGGATAGAATATTAATAATAATGGAACAAGGATAAATCCTCCGCCAGCTCCTATAAGTGTACCTATAAAACCAATGAGTAGTCCTGCAAAAAGTAATAATATAGAAGTTTCCAAAAAAGCAGAATTAGATTAAAAACAGGTTGATGTCCCTATAGTTTAGTGAAAACCATTCGCCGATTGAACGATTGGTTAATACCCCATGATAATAATAAATACCATGTTTAAGTCCTGCATTGCAGCGTATTGAACTTTCTATACCTCCATCTTCGGCCATTTGTAATAAAAACGGACTAATTATATTACTAATGGATATTGAAGCTGTTTTTGAATAACGTGAGGGAATATTTGGTACGCAATAGTGTATCACGTTGTTTTTTACAAATGTTGGTTTTTCGTGTGTTGTAACTTCAGAGGTTTCAAAACAACCACCTGTATCAATACAAACATCAATTATAACTGCCCCTTTTTTCATGTGCTCAACCATAGTCTCACTAACAATTATGGGTGTACGGTTTTTACCTTTCATAGCACCAATAGCAACATCACATCGCATTAAGGCTTTTAGTAACGATTTTTCCTGTATGGTCGAGGTAAATATACACTGGTTAAGATTGTTTTGAAGCCTACGTAATTTATTAATTGAATTATCAAACACTTTTACACTTGCACCAAGACCTAACGCTGTTTTTGCTGCAAATTCAGCAACTGTACCGGCGCCAATAATTACAACTTCAGTTGGTGGTACGCCTGTTATATTGCCCATTAACAAGCCTTTACCAATTTTTTGATTGATCATCAATTCTGCAGCAATAAGTACTGATGCTGTTCCGGCAATCTCACTTAACGATTTTACAGCAGGGTAGGAGCCATCTTCATCTTTAATAAACTCAAATGCAAGAGCTGTTATCTTTTTAGAGGCTAATGCCTCAAAATATTCTTTTTTCTGGGTTTTTAGCTGTATCGCTGAAATGATGAGCGTTTGCGGATTCATCATTTCGATTTCAGCTACTGTAGGTGGTTCAACCTTTAGGATAACTGGACAGCCAAATACTTTTTTTGTATCCTGTGTTATTTCCGCACCGGCATCACTATATTCTTTATCGCTATAGCTTGAGCTTAAACCCGCACCGGCTTCAATCATTACACGATGTCCGTGGGCAGTAAGAGCATTCACTGCATCAGGAGTAAGGCATATCCTGCGTTCCTGGTATGACGTTTCTTTTGGGATACCAATGAAAAGTTCACTCTTTTGGCGCTCAATTTCAAGTTTCTCTTCCTGCGGCAACAATTGCTGTTTTGTAAAAGGTGTTAGTGACAATGACATGGGTACGGATTGGTATAATTTGCTCTAATGTACAAAAAAAAGTGAAGGTTATTTAACTATTTTACGGTTAGATGGCGGCGGCCATCCGGTAATTGTTTCATTGTAATGGAAGTGTGCTCAATAGGTATTAGGTTTGGCGTTTTTTCAGGCCATTCTATCAGGCAAAGATTTCCTGAATAAAAATATTCATCCAGCCCCATGTCATAGGCTTCTTCTTCACTATTAAGACGGTATAAGTCAAAATGATAAAGAATATCACCTGAATTGGTTTCATATTCGTTTACGAGTGAGAAGGTGGGACTTGAAGTCATGTCCTTTACGCCTAATTGTCTTGCAAGTGCCTTAATGAATGTAGTTTTACCTACACCCATCGCGGCGTGAAACAATATTGTCTTTTTAATATTTTGTGACAGGACTTTTTCTGCAACAGCATCTATTTCCTCTAAAGAAAATGTAATTTCCATATAAACGGGGGACTATTTAGGATTGAAAACAAGGAAAGGAATAATCATCTCTTCAAGTGATATACCGCCATGCTGATAGGTATTTCTGTAATAACTTACATAATGATTATAATTGTTTACATAAGCAAGGAAATAATCATTCTTTGCAAAAATAAACGAACTACTCATATTAATAGTTGGTAAATGAATTGACTTAGGGTCTTTTACGTGATAAACATCCCTGTCTTCAAAAGTAAGGCTACGCCCGGTTTTATAACGCAGGTTAAGACTGGTGTTCTTATCACCAATTACTTTACTCGGATTTTTAACGTTTATAGTTCCGTGATCGGTAGTTAATATTAGTTTCATGCCTAGTTGCTGAGCTTGTTGTATCATTTCCAGTAACGGTGAATTGCGGAACCAGCTCAAAGTAAGTGAACGATATGCTTTGTCGTTAGAAGCTAGTTCTTTAACTACGTCCATTTCGGTTTTGGCGTGAGAAAGCATATCAACAAAATTATAAACTACCGTTGTAAGGTCATTGTCTTTAAGCCCTTTAAAATTATCTACAAGTTTTTTACCATCTTTAAAATTGGTGATTTTGTAGTATTCCTGTTTTAAGCCCGACATACCCAATCTTTTAAGTTGTTCGGTAAGGAATTCAGCCTCATAAAGGTTTTTTCCTCCTTCATCTACATCATTTTTCCAATACTGAGGATATTTCTTCTCCATTTCAAGAGGTGTCAACCCGGAAAATATAGCATTACGTGCATACTGTGTTGCTGTTGGCAGGATTGAGTAGAATGGAGTTTCTTTCTCAAGCTTATAATGATTATTTACAACACTTTCGAAAGACTTCCACTGATCATATCTAAGATTATCAATTACCACAAAAAAGATAGGTTGTTTCTTTTTTAGTTCTGGTACTACAAGTTCTCTGAAAAGATTATGAGAAAGTACCGGTTTATCGGCTTTAGGGTCAAACCATTCATCGTAATTTTTCTCTATAAACTTACCAAACTGCGAATTAGCTTCCACTTTTTGAGATTCTAAAATCTCAATCATGCTTTGATCCTCTATATTTTCTAGCTCAAGTTCCCAAAAGATAAGTCTTTTATACATATCAATCCATTCTTCCCATGAATTGACCATCCCCATATCCATGGCAATTTTACGGAATTCCTTTTGGTAATCTAAAGTAGTTTTAGAAGATACAAGGCGTGAATTGTCCAGGTTTTTTTTCAGTGAGAGCAGAATCTGATTTGGGTTTACCGGTTTAATAAGATAGTCGGCAATTTTAGATCCAATGGCATCTTCCATTATATATTCTTCTTCACTTTTGGTAATCATGATTACCGGTACAGAAGATTTTTTTTCTTTAATAAGTGTAAGGGTTTCAAGTCCACTAAGTCCGGGCATGTTTTCGTCAAGGAAAACAATATCAAAATTTTCCTGGTCAAAAAGATCAAGCCCATCCTGTCCGTTATTAGCTGTTGTTACCTTATAGTTTTTCTTTTCAAGGAAAAGAATATGGGGTTTTAGCATATCGATTTCATCGTCAACCCAAAGTATCTTGATCTCATTCATAATATGAGTATGTTTTCGTTCTTAAATTAATCCTGCAAGTTAGTAGAAAGTAGGGAAATTAATCCTAAAAAATTAATAAAAATAGTCGCTTTCCAAAACATATTTTTTAAATATTTATTGTGTACAAAAAAAGCCCTGCAGGTTTAAATCTGCAGAGCTCTCCTTCAATAACCTAAGTAACAAAAAATAACGTTATCATTGTTTTCCAGGATGTGTTGAAGTTTTTTTTGGCTTCTTTTTGGTAGCGTTTTTATCTTCCGCTTTTAGTCTTTGTTTTTCGGCTTCCGCTTGCTTTTCTTTATCATGTTTTTCCCGCTCTTCTTTAGCCATTTTTTCATCTTTTTCAACCTGAGCCTGAGTCACAGGTGTAGGTTGTCTTTGTGTTTTATCTTCTTCTTCCTGAGCTTTGGCAAGAAAAGTAAATCCTAAAAAAGCAATTATTGTAAATAGTAATTTTTTCATTAGAGATAAGTTAGAACTATAAATATAGGTATTCTCTTTTAATACAGAATGATGGGCGATGATGATTAACCAATGTTTAACGCTGTAATACAAAATTAGACAATATCTGTGTTATTAAAAAACAGCTAATGTAGATTTAACCACTGTCTTAATTAGTATATTTGTGAAAATTTGCAATTGTGGGCGAAATAAATAAGCTAAAAATACTCAACGACCCTATCTACGGGTTCATTACAATAACAAATCCGTTGGTTTACGACCTTATCCAGCATCCTTATTTTCAAAGACTTCGCAGGATTTCTCAAATGGGAATGTCTTATCTTGTGTACCCTGGAGCTCATCATACACGCTTTCATCATGCACTTGGATGCATGCATATTATGCAGAAAACTATTCAGGTGCTTAAATTTAAAGGTACTGAAATTAGTGAGGAAGAAGAAACAGCTTTAAATATAGCAATCTTGTTACATGATATAGGTCATGGTCCTTTTTCACATGCAATGGAACACAGTATTGCCGAAAGTGTTCATCATGAAGCTATATCATTATTGTTCATGAACAGGCTTAATGATATTTTTGATGGAAAGCTTACACTGGCTATAAAAATTTTTAAAGGAGAATATCATCGCCACTTTATGTTACAGCTTATATCAAGTCAGCTTGATATGGACAGAATGGATTATCTTAAACGAGACAGCTTTTATTCAGGTGTTGCTGAGGGTAATATCAATTCTGAAAGGCTAATCCAAATGTTTGATGTTAAAGATGATATGCTCGTTATTGAAGAAAAAGGTATTTATTCGGTAGAAAAATTCCTTGTAGCGCGCAGGCTTATGTATTGGCAGGCGTATCTTCATAAAACAAGTGTAGCGGCCGAGCTGATAATGACTAAAATATTGAAGAGAGCCAAAGAGTTAACACAGTCAGGAATAACATTGCCGGCAAGTGAACCTTTACAGTTCTTTATGAAAAATAAAGTCACGCTTGATGATTTTAATGACGATGTGCTTAATAAGTTTTCTTATCTGGATGATTTTGATATTGTTAGTGCAGTAAAATCATGGCAGTTTAATGACGATTTTGTCTTAAGTGAATTAAGCAAAATGATCATAAACCGTGACCTGCTTAAAATAAGAATGCGATCTGAAAAAGTTAGTAAAGGAGAGGTTTCAGATTTACTGGAAAGATTTGTAAAAATCTCCGGACTTACAGAAAAAGAAGCTGAATATTTTGTTTTTAAAGGCAAGATTAAGAATCAGGCGTATAATAAAACAGGAGAGCCCATACATATATTAAAGAAAGACCGAACAATTGAAGATGTTGTTGAGGCTTCTGACCAACTGAATTTAAAGGCCTTGTCTAAGCCGGTGACCAAGTATTATTTGTGTTTTCCAAAAGTGCTTTTAGAACAGGCAGCATTTAATTAAATTTTATATTTTTGTCGGGATGAAATTTACAGCAGAACAAATAGCAGGTATACTGGATGGTGAGGTTGTGGGTAATCCACAGGCTGAAGTATACAAGCTGGCTAAGATTGAAGAAGGTATAGAGGGTTCGCTTACTTTTTTAGCAAATCCTAAATATCAACAATACATATATTCAACCCAGGCAACTATTACTATAGTTAACAAGACTTTTGAGCCGGAAAATACAATATCAACTACACTTATAAAAGTTGATGACGCTTACCAATCCTTTTCCAAACTACTTGAGTATTATAATCAGGTTAAATTAATGAAATCGGGCATAGAAGAACCTTCGGTGATTTCTGAAGGAACTGTTTACGGTGAAAACCTTTATTTAGGTAGTTTCTGCTATGTAGGGAAAAATGTTAAGATTGGAAATAATGTAAAAATTTACCCGAATACTTTTGTTGGTGATAATGTGGTTATTGGTGACAATACAATACTTTTTGCAGGTGTTCGCGTCTATTCGGAAACCCAAATAGGTAGCGGATGTACAATTCATTCAGGAGCAATCATAGGTTCTGATGGATTTGGATTTGTACCGAATGAAGAAGGCGTTTATAGCAAAGTACCACAAATAGGTAATGTTATTATTGAAGACAATGTAGATGTTGGGTCTTGTACAACTATCGACAGGGCTACACTAGGTTCTACAGTAATAAAAAAAGGGGTGAAACTTGATAATCAGATTCAGATTGCTCACAATGTACTTATTGGTGAAAATACAGTCATTGCTTCTCAAACAGGTGTGGCCGGTTCAACTAAGATAGGCAGCAATTGTATTATTGGCGGACAGGTAGGTATTGTGGGGCATATTACTATAGGTAATGGCGTAAGGATACAGGCGCAATCCGGAGTTGGTAAGAGTATTCCGGATGGCGAAATTATTCAGGGTAGTCCTGCATTAGGCTACAATGATTTTAATAAGTCATACGTCCATTTCAGGAATTTCCCTAAAATCGTAGCTGATATCGACGAGCTAAAACAACAAATAAAACAATAAACAACAGATATAATGGTTAAACAAACCACAATCAAAAGTGAGATCTCATTAAAAGGAGTTGGGCTGCATACAGGTAAAGAGGTTACAATGACCTTCAAGCCTGCTCCTGTTAATAATGGCTATACTTTTGTAAGGGTAGATTTAGAAGGGCAGCCCGTTGTTGAGGCTGATGCCAATTATGTAGTTAATACCCAAAGAGGAACTAACCTTGAGAAAAAAGGTGTTAAGATACAAACGTCAGAACATGTACTTGCTGCATTTGTAGGTTGTGATGTTGATAATGTTATAATTGAATTAGATGCTTCTGAACCTCCAATTATGGATGGTTCGTCTAAATTTTTTGTTGAGGCAATTGAAAAGGTTGGAGTAGAGGAACAGAATGCTGAACGAAAAATTTATGTTGTAAAAGAAGTTATTTCTTACACTGATGAAGCTACCGGAAGCGAAATTATCGTTATGCCGGCAGACGATTATCAGGTAACAGCTATGGTAGATTTTGGTACTAAAGTTTTAGGTACTCAGAATGCTACGTTAAAAAATATGGCTGATTTTAAAACTGAAATTGCGTCATCGCGTACTTTTAGTTTCCTGCATGAACTAGAAGCTCTTTTAAATAATGGGCTTATAAAAGGTGGCGACCTTAACAATGCTATTGTTTATGTAGATAAAGAAATATCGAGTGAGACCATGGAGAGTCTTAAAACTGCCTTTGGTAAAGATAGTATTACGGTTAAACCTAATGGTATACTTGATAATCTTACACTTCACTATCCAAATGAGGCGGCCCGTCACAAACTACTGGATGTAGTTGGTGATTTAGCGCTTATCGGAACCAGGATAAGAGGTAAAGTTATTGCAAACAAACCAGGACATTTTGTAAACACTCAGTTTGCTAAAAAAATGTCTAAAATCATAAAAATTGAAGAGCGCAATCAGGTGCCGGTTTATGACCTGCATAAAGAGCCTTTGATGGATGTGAACAAAATAATGAGCATGTTGCCGCACCGTCCGCCGTTTTTATTGGTGGATAAAATCCTTGAGATGAGTGACAATCATGTTGTAGGTCTTAAAAATGTGACAATGAACGAAAGCTTTTTCGTGGGTCACTTCCCGGGCGCTCCGGTTATGCCGGGTGTTCTTATAGTTGAGGCTATGGCACAGTGTGGAGGTATACTTATACTAAGCTCTGTTCCGGATCCTGAAAACTACCTTACTTATTTCATGAAAATTGACAATGTTAAGTTTAAACATAAAGTACTTCCTGGTGATACACTTGTGTTTAAATGTGACCTTATTTCTCCTATCCGCAGAGGTATTTGTCATATGCAGGCTAATGCTTATGCAAATGGTAAACTTGTTGCTGAAGCAGAACTAATGGCACAAATTGTCAAAAATAGCTAAACAGAAATTTATGAATCAACCGTTAGCATACGTACATCCGGGCGCAAAGATTGCTAAAAACGTAGTAATCGAGCCTTTTACCACTATCCATAATAATGTTGAGATAGGGGAAGGAACCTGGATAGGTTCTAATGTTACTATTATGGAGGGTGCCAGAATTGGTAAAAACTGTAATATTTTTCCAGGAGCTGTAATTTCTGCAGTGCCACAGGATCTAAAATTTGGAGGTGAAGATTCACTTGCAATAATTGGCGATAACTGTACTATACGTGAGTGTGTTACAATCAATAGAGGTACAATTGCCTCTGGTCAGACCAGACTTGGAAACAATTGTCTGGTTATGGCTACTGCACATATTGCCCACGATTGTCATATAGGAGATAATGCAATAATTGTAAATGGTGTTGCTCTTGCCGGGCATGTTACTGTTGGTAATTACGCTATCATTGGAGGGCTTGCAGCAGTACATCAGTTTATTAGTATTGGAGACCATGCCATGATTTCAGGCGGATCTCTTGTTCGTAAAGATGTGCCCCCTTATACTAAAGCAGCAAAAGAACCACTTTCTTATGTTGGTATTAACTCAATTGGTTTAAGAAGAAGAGGTTTTACCCCTGAAAAAATTAGAGAAATCCAGGACATTTACAGGATTTTATATCAAAAGAATTACAATACAACTCAGGCTTTAAGTATTATTGAGGCTGAAATGGAAGCTACTCCGGAGCGTGATGAGATTATTCTTTTCATTAGGAATTCTTCGAGAGGGGTTATGAAGGGTTATACAGGAATTTATTAACAGTAATTGATTATTTGTGGATTCGTTTTTTTGCTTTTCTACAAATTAACAGGTTCACGAATATTTATATAAAACAAAATAAACAATTTAAAAATGGCAAGTACATCAGATATCAGAAACGGGTTATGTATTAAATTTAACCACGATATATATAAAATTATTGAATTCCTTCACGTTAAGCCAGGTAAAGGTCCTGCTTTCGTAAGAACTAAACTAAAAAGTCTTACTACAGGGAAAGTGTTGGATAACACTTTCTCTGCAGGTCATAAAATTGATGATGTAAGGGTTGAAACTCATAAATTCCAGTTTTTATATGCTGAAGGTGATAATTATAACTTCATGCATGTTGAAACTTATGAGCAAATCTCATTAAGTAAAGACATTCTTGATGCTCCGGATCTTTTAAAAGAAGGTGAAAATGTAATGGTTATCTGGAATACGGAAACTGATGCACCTCTTTCTGTTGATATGCCTGCTTCTGTAATTCTTGAAGTTACTTATGCTGAGCCGGGTGTGAAAGGTAATACTGCTACAAATGCAACTAAACCTGCCAAAGTTGAGACAGGTGCGTCTGTAAACGTACCTCTTTTTATTAATGAAGGTGATAAAATTAAAATTGATACAGCTTCAGGACAATACATGGAGCGTGTAAAAGAATAGATAAGCTACTGATTTATCAGATGGTTTGAAGGTTCGGTTGTTTTTGAATAGCCGAACCTTTTAAAAACAAATAAATGTAAGAAATGAAATTCCCAAAAGTTTATCCTTTAAAGGAAATTGCAGCTCTTATAGAGTGCAGTTATGTGGGTAGTGATGATTTCCCTGTTCATGGCATGAATGAGATTCATGTTGTTGAGCCAGGGGATATTGTTTTTGTAGACCACCCTAAATATTATGACAAAGCACTTCAGTCTGCTGCAACTATTGTTCTTATTAACAAAGAAGTAGAGTGTCCGGAGGGTAAAGCTTTACTAGTTTCTGATGATCCTTTCAGGGATTTTAATAAACTTACAAAACACTTTAAGCCATTTCAGTCTTCAGCAAGCAGCATATCTTCGAGTGCTGAAATAGGTGAAGGTACAGTAATACAGCCCAATACTTTTGTTGGTAACAATGTGAAGATTGGTAAAAACTGCCTTATCCATTCCAATGTTAGCATTTATGACAATACTATCATAGGAGATAATGTTATCATTCATTCAGGTACTGTTTTAGGTGCTGATGCTTTTTATTATAAAAAACGCCCTGAAGGTTTTGATCAGCTTTTATCAGGGGGTAGGGTTATAATTGAAGATAATGTAGGTATTGGTGCCTTATGTACCATTGATAAAGGCGTTACCGGTGATACAACAATTGGTTATGGTACAAAAATTGATAATCAGGTTCAGATAGGACATGATACTATTATTGGGAAAAAATGCTTAATTGCTGCCCAAACCGGAATAGCCGGTTGTGTTGTTATCGAAGATGAAGTTACTTTTTGGGGTCAATCTGGTACTACAAGTGGTATTACTATTGGTTCGAAAGCTGTTATACAGGCACAATCAGGTGTTGGTAAATCATTAGAGGGAGGTAAGGTTTATTTTGGTAGCCCTGCTGAAGAAGCGCGTTCTAAAATGAAACAAATGGCTTTTATAAAACGTATTCCTGAAATACTTGAAAAATTAAAATAATATGAGTGCTAAAGAATTGGTGTCAGAATATTATTCTTCTGAAGCGTATAAATCAAAAGAATTAATGAGGCATTACCTTCATGATGATCTTGTTATACAATGGCATAGTTCTAAAGGCTATCTTCAGTTGGACAAAAACGACTTGCTTACGCTTGCCGAAGAACTTGTAAAATCTTATTCTTCGTCATCTCTTGATATAACACATATCATAAGTGAAGATAATATTGTTACCGTTCGTTATACGCATTATGTCTATCCTATTGAAACTCCCAACGAGCAAATGCCACTTGCTCATTTTGTTGTAATATGGGAAGTTTTGGATAATAAATTTTATAAAGGCTATCTGATGAGTCAGGTTGGTTAAAGCTAATATTATTTTTAGTAAAAATATCTTTATAAAAGTCATATAAAGCTTTAATAATATTTTACAAAACCCTATTTTTGCAACACGATTTAATAAAATAATTTAAAAAATATATCATGAGTGTTTTAGTTAATAAAGATTCCAAAATAATTGTTCAGGGATTTACAGGTAGCGAAGGTACTTTCCATGCTACTCAAATGATAGAGTACGGTACTAACGTAGTAGGTGGTGTAACGCCAGGTAAAGGTGGTACAACTCACTTAGATCGTCCTGTATTCAACACTGTTAAAGACGCTGTAGATATCGCAGGTGCTGACACAACTATCATTTTTGTTCCGCCGGCATTTGCTGCTGATGCTATTATGGAAGCTGCTGAAGCTGGTATCAAAGTAATCATCACAATTACTGAAGGTATTCCGGTTGCTGATATGATTAAAGCTTATGACTATATCCAAGATAAAGATTGCCGTTTAGTAGGTCCTAACTGTCCGGGTGTAATTACTCCGGGTGAAGCTAAAGTTGGTATCATGCCAGGTTTTGTTTTCAAAAAAGGTACAGTTGGTATTGTTTCTAAATCTGGAACTCTTACTTATGAAGCTGCTGACCAGGTTGTAAAACAAGGTCTTGGTATTACTACAGCTATTGGTATTGGTGGTGATCCAATTATTGGTACTACTACTAAAGAAGCTGTTGAACTTCTAATGAACGACCATGAAACTGAGGCTATCATCATGATTGGTGAAATTGGAGGTCAGTTAGAGGCTGATGCAGCTAAATGGATTAAAGCTGATGGTAACAGAAAACCTGTAATCGGATTTATTGCTGGTGAGACTGCTCCAAAAGGACGTACAATGGGTCATGCTGGTGCTATCGTTGGTGGTGCTGATGATACAGCTGAAGCTAAAAAACGTATCATGAGAGAGAATGGAATTCATGTTGTTGATTCTCCGGCTGAAATTGGTAAAAAAGTAAAAGAAGTATTAGGTTAATTCCCTGATTCCAAATATAAAAGTCCCGCTAATGGCGGGACTTTTTTGTATTTCTATATAATGGCTTTAGCTAAGTTTTACGAACTTATAAAGCATAAATAGAGTTTTTAATATACTTCAGAAAGATATTTTACATTTCTGAATCTTCCTCAGCCGCATCAAAATTTATGGTGTTGTATGCAGCCTCAGTCAGCGTAATATCAGCTTCTTTTTCTTCATTAAGAGTTTCGTGAAGTAAAGCAGCAGCCTCTTTTTGACCTAGGGTTTTGGCAAAAGCGCAAAGTGTACCATAAGTAGCGATTTCATAGTGCTCTATTTTTTGTGAGGCTGCAATTATTCCTGCATCCCTTACAGGGCCTGGTTCAGTACTTTCCATAATATCCTGGCCTTCTTTTATCAATCCGTCCATCGCTTCACATTTTTTAGCTGTTGCTTTTTTGCCTGCAAGTTCAAATACTTTTTCCAGTCTTGATATTTGCTCTTCGGTTACAGATAGATGGTTTTCTAATGAAGATATTAAGTTTTCGCTAGTTGCATTTTTAGCCATTTTCGGTAATGCCTTAGTGAGAGCTTTTTCTGCCCAGTAAATATCTTTTAAGCTATCGATATATAACTCCATAAGCCCTTCAGCTGCTGTGCTTTTAGCTTTCACTTTACGGGTAGTAGTTTTTGTAGTTGAAGCTTTTCGCGTTCTTGCCGCTACAGTTGATTTTGTTGTTTTTGTTTCAGTTTTCATAATCCTTTTTTTAAATTAGTTTCTATTAATAACTTGTTGATAATCTCAAATTTAGAACTATATGATACCTCATGTTATTAACTAAATCATAAAAGAAATTGATGTAACAATACTTTAACTCAGAGCGTTATAGCTTTATTAAAAACAATTCATTTATTTATAAAATCAATCAAAATATTTACAATCTGATGAAAAAAGCTTTTTTACCTTTTGCATATAAAGATTCACTAATACTCATATTGGGTACTATGCCAGGTGAAAAGTCTTTGGAGCTTGGAGAATATTATGGCAATAAAGGAAATCAATTTTGGAGACTTATATTTACTGTTTTTAACTTGCCGCTGGAGCATGAATATAGCAAGAAGATAAATTTGCTAAAAGAGCATCGTATAGCTATTTGGGATGTGCTTGAATATTGTGAGCGGGAGGGGAGTCTGGATAGTAATATTAGGAATGAAAAAGCTAATGATTTTGAGAATTTCTACCATAATTATCCAAACATTAAACATGTATTGTTTTCAAGTAAAAATGCTGAAAAATATTACCTGAAATATATAGGAAAGAGGCTGGATTTAAACTATGATACGTTGCCTTCGCCAAGTGGAGCTAATGCAACAAAAAACTTTGAAGAAAAGCTTGATGAATGGAAGAAAAAAATTTTGCCGCTGATCATGAACGACTAGCGGCAAAATTTGAAATGTTTAAATTTTAAGACATAAAATATCTTCTAAGCTTACGTTGCTTATAGTTTCTTACTATTTGAACAGTAAGAGACTTTACCTTTCCTTTTAATCCATTCCAGTTCATTTTACGCTTCATTTAATTTTGATGCAAGTTCAGTAAATAGTGATATACAAATTCAGAACTAAATGTTAATTGCATATACTTTAACATAATTCGAATATAATCCTAATGCTATTTTCCATTTTTACATACTAAATATTAAAAAAAATGTACCTCTGAAATATATTTAATTTATTGTTAACATTATTTAAGTTATTTTTTGTAAATTTATATAACTATTTAACAAGGTTTTATCCTTTTGCACCTTACTTTACTAAGAAATTATGAAAAACAGTTAATAATTGAAAGAACTATTTATCCAATAGTCTTTCGAAGTTATTTGAATTAACCAATTAAACCAAGGATTATGAAGATGTTTAGTTTTATTTTTTCAGTAATTGCTTTTCTGGGAATCGGAAGTTATATTGTTTTAGATTTTCCTGATTTAAAAGACTCAAATGGCTTAATCTATTTTTTACTTTTATTTGTATTAGTACTAATGAGCCTTACGGGGATTTTTCTTAATATGCCTTTCTTTCATAGATCTTCTTCTAATAAAAGATAGTTGCGAATATATGGATATAAAAAAAAGCATTCATAATGAATGCCTCTTTGTTTATTCCTGTTTTTTTCTCATCCTCATGTTGAGAAATTCGACCGCCAGGGAAAATGCTATTGCAAAGTATAGATAGCCTTTTGGTACAGCGCCAACGTGTTGTCCTGCAAGCTCTGCTCCTGATAAATGCATGCTTTCTGTAGTAAGCATAAATCCTATGAGTATTAAGAACGCTAAACCTAAAATTTGTATTGATGGGTTAGCGTTTACAAAATTGCCAACAGGTACAGCAAATAACATCATTACTCCAACTGAAATCAGAACAGCCGCAATCATGATTGTCAAAGCGCCATCTAATCCGTTTGTCATACCTACTGCGGTTAAGATTGAATCAACAGAAAAAATTAAATCAATCATTAATATCTGCAATATGATAGATGAAAATGATTTTTTCGCTGTTCCACTAAGTGTCTTTTCTTCATCACCTTTATGGTCAACTTTTTCATGAATTTCCTTGGTACTTTTGTAGATAAGAAAGATGCCCCCTGCAAGAAGTATTACTGCCTGACCTGTAAAGTCGGCTTTAAACCACCCCCAGTCTACGCTAAGGAAAGGTTCTTTCATCGCGATGAGAACACTTATGCCAAACAACAAAGCAATACGCATAAACATGGCAAGAAAAAGACCAATACGTGTAGCTCTTTTTCGGTCCTCAACAGGTAGTTTTCCAGTGACAATAGAAATAAATATTATATTATCTATTCCTAATATTATTTCAAGAAATGTAAGAGTTAAAAGTGCCACCCAAGCGCTTGGATCAAGGAAAATTTCAAACATAATGATTTATTGATTATTTTAATTTTGTTACCGTCCCTTTTTGTTTGTTGGTATCACCAACTATTGAAAATTCAAACGTATATGAATCCTGACTTGTTGTTAAGATTTTCATATGTATGGCCTTTTGTTCGAGCATGTTTTTGGGATGTGTTTTTTGAAGTATATATTCACAATCATTTACCCAACGTACGCTTGCTGTATCAGTTTTTCCATTAAATGTTTCTATCTGCAGGTTTTCAGTGCGCTCAAAGTAGGTAACCTCTTTTTTACCGTTTATTTCATGCTCGAATTTGAATTTACCTGTTTTAAAATCTTTACAATTACGCTCCTGCTGGTAGCATGAACTGAATAGTGCTGTAATTACAATAGCAAAAATAAAATTCTTCATTATTGGTCAAATAAACTTTTCATAATTGTTTTAATACCTAAAAACATAAGTAACATTCCCGTTATACAGGTAATAATCCCTAATCCTAATACGGATATGAACATAGGATGGCCTTGATTTTTAAACGAACTGTGAATAACTACAGGTCCTAAAAAAAATAATGGAAGTGCGCCACTGAGGTAGCGTATGCCTTTCATTAAAATGGTTTTATTTGTTCCCATAAGCTTCAATTGCTTTTCTTACGTTTTTGTATTCCTTAAGTAATGCAGATGCTACCTCTTGAGTAACTTCAATCTCATCCATTATCATTCGTACACCTCTGTCTACCAGTTTATGGTTACTTAATTGCATATCAACCATTTTGTTTCCCTTTACATGTCCCAATTGAATCATGGTGGTTGTTGATATCATATTCAGTACCAATTTTTGAGCCGTACCTGCTTTCATACGCGAACTTCCTGTAACAAATTCCGGGCCAACAACAACTTCAACAGGATATTTTGATACTTTAGCTAATGGACTTTCATTATTACAAGTAATACATCCGGTAGTAATGTTGTTTTCATTACATTTTTCGAGACCACCTATTACATACGGAGTTGTTCCTGAAGCTGCTATACCCAGGACAACATCTTTATGATTTATGTTGTATTCTGATAGATCTTTCCAGGCTTGTTCCTTATCATCTTCAGCAAATTCTACGGCTTTTCGTATTGCAGCATCACCCCCGGCAATAAGACCTATTACCAAATCGAAAGGAACACCGAAAGTAGGTGGGCATTCTGATGCATCTACTATACCAAGTCTTCCGCTTGTTCCGGCTCCTATATAGAACAAACGACCACCCTCTTTTAGTAGGGAAACTATTTTTTCAACTAGCTTTTCAATTTGAGGAAGTGCTTTCTCAATAGCTAAAGGAACAGTTTTATCTTCGTTGTTTATGTTCTTGAGTAGTTCAGCTATGGGCATCTTTTCAAGATGATTATATTTTGAACTTTGTTCGGTAGTTTTAGTAAAAGGCATATTTAGGACTTTAGCGTAAAATTAAAGAAAATAGGCCAGTATAACACCCAATATAATTACCAGCAACTTAGCAAGGTTAAATTTATGTCCCTCACTGCTCTCAAAGATGATAGTTGAAGATATATGGAAGAGTATACCTACAACGATTGCTGATATTTCGGTATAATAATGGCTGATAATTTCGAGTTGCCCGGAAACAAGAGTACCAAGTGGTGTCATGGCGGCAAAAGCAAGCATGAATAGCATGATGGCAGGCTTCTTAAGTCCCGAATTTATAAAGAATGCGGTCAGTATAATTGCAATAGGGAAGTGGTGTATTGCTATTCCCCATGCCATATCATGATGATGGCTAACGGGCATACCTTCTAATAATGCATGAATGCAAAGGCTTAAAAATAGTAGCCAGGGCATTTTATGTAAATGTTGGTCTCCATGTACATGTACGTGACCGTGCTCAGCACCCTTAGAAAAATACTCAAGTATGATCTGGAAAATTATTCCGGCCATTATAAATATGCCTACAGGGTTGTTATGGCTGTGATCGTGATCATGGCCTTCGTGTGTATGTGCAGCACTTTCATATACTTCAGGGAGAAGATGTAAAACTGTGAGAGATAGTAAAAATGAACCGCTAAAAGCAAGTAAAAGTTTAAGGCTTTTTTTATTGGAAGGCTTAAGTATTAAAGCAATACAATAACCTAAAATCACCGATAATAAAGGTAATAAGTATATCATTTTATTTGAAGATCATAATTAGACGTTCCGATTCGTTCTTAAAGAATTTCTTGAGTTTATAATCACCAAAAGTATCCAGAAGATAAATACCGGCCTCATCCATCATAGCTTCAAAATCTTCAAGGGTTAGTGCCTGCACTTTTTCTGTAAAATGAAATTTTTGGCCTTTATCTTCAAAATTTATTTCTTTGATGATATGATTATCAATATGGTAACGCTTTATATGGAAGTCGATTCCATCAACAGTTTTAACTTCTTCAGGAACTAAATTATTAATTACGTGATTTACATTCATAAAATCAATAACGCCAAAACCATATTCTGAGAGGCTGTCATGAATAGCTCTTAAAGTAACAAGATTGTCACTGTCATTTTCAAAGTACCCAAAGCTGGTAAAAAGATTGAATATTGCATCAAACTTCTCTTCAAAAGGCATACGCATGTCATGAACAGTAAAATGCAGCTTTTCATTTGATGATTTAGAAGCTTCCTCAATACTGTTTTCTGATAAATCAGCTCCTGTTACATCATAACCTAATTGACTTAAGTAAATGGAATGACGGCCTTTACCACATGCTAAATCAAGTATTTTAGCATCGTCCGGCAGGTTAAGATATTGGGTAATATTATCCATAAAGAGCTGTGCCTCTTCATAGTCACGATCCTTGTATAATATATGGTAATAAGGTGTATCGAACCAGGATGCAAACCAGTTATTTGTTTCTTTTTGCATATTCATTGAATGTACCGGCAAAATTAGTTTATTTTTGCCAAGAATTTGATTCGTACACATGGAAAATAATTTTAAAATGATTGCTAAGACCTTTTTTGGCTTTGAAGAGATTCTGGCTAAAGAATTACAGGTTTTAGGTGCACAGGATGTAGAACAGGGCGTAAGAATGGTTAGCTTTAAAGGAGATAAAGGTTTTATGTATAAAGCCAATCTATCTTTAAGGACTGCCCTAAAGATACTTAAGCCTATATATCACTTTAGGGCTTACAATGAACAGAGTCTTTACAAAGGTATTCAGGGGATAGACTGGTCTAAATACTTAAATGCAAACCAGTCGTTTGTAATTGACGTTACCCTGCATTCAGATCATTTTAACCATTCTCAGTTTGTTGCCTTAAAAGCAAAAGATGCTGTAGTTGACCAGTTCAGAGATCGTTTTGGAAAGAGGCCAAACATTGACAAAGATTTTCCGGATCTAAGAATAAACCTTCATATTCATAACGACCAGTGTTCGGTAGCGCTTGATACATCGGGGCAGTCGCTTCACCAAAGAGGATATAAAACAGCAACCAATATTGCACCTATTAATGAGGTGCTTGCTGCCGGTATGTTATTGCTTTCCGGATGGGACGGTCAGGGTGACTTTATAGACCCTATGTGTGGTTCAGGAACAATATTAGCAGAAGCCGCTATGATTGCCTGTAATATACCTGCTAACATCAACCGCAAAGAGTTCGCATTTGAAAAATGGAATGACTGGGATAATGACCTGTTTGATAAAATCGTTGATTCACTGATGAATAAGACACGTGAATTCCATTATACGATTAAAGGATATGATAAAGCACCATCGGCTGTAACAAAAGCAAAAGATAATATCTATAATGCTAATCTTGCTGATTATGTAACCATTAGTCAACAGGATTTCTTTACAACAGAAAAAGAGACAAGAGGGCCGCTTCACATGGTGTTCAATCCGCCATACGGAGAAAGGCTTGATGTAAATATGGAACGTTTTTATAGAGAAATTGGTGATACACTTAAGCAAAGTTATCCGGGAACTAATGCATGGTTTATTACTGCAAACATTGAAGCACTTAAATTCGTTGGCCTTAAGCCTTCCCGTAAGATAAAATTATTCAACGGTAAGCTGGAGACACGTTTTGTGAAATACGAAATGTATGAGGGCAGTAAAAGAGCTAAATTTCAAAATAATAATCAAGAAGAATAATCATGAATAAACAAAATAAAGCATTTGTATATAATCTTTTAGCTTTCGTTTTCTTTTATGTCCTGAGTTATGTATTGCTTTCAAATTTCACAGGCTTAACCGGTTTTTGGGTACCGTTGGCATCTGCAATGATAACTTTTATACTTACACCTAAATTTCAGTATGCCCGTCAGGCGGGTGGAGATAAGATCTATATGAGCTGGATGTTTATGAAAGGTGTTAAAGAGGTAAAATAATTTATATACAATATAAAAGAAAGCCTGATAGTAATTAACTGTCAGGCTTTCTTTTTTACATCTTTTTAAATCCGCTGATCCAACGCTGATTTTCATACAAGGTAGAGCGGCTTATTCTTTTATCAGGGTCTTTAGCTGTTCCTTTAAGATGTTTCTTGATTGTATTGTATATCTGTTCCGGCATTTGTTGGCTTATAGTCACTTTTCGGATAACACTTAATGGAAATTCTATTTCGTAAAAATCCATTTTTTCATTCGTCTCGTAGATTATACGATATTCTTCTTCACAACGATAGGGCCATCTTTTTGTAAAAGGCACGTCATCAAGTTCTATTTTCTTTTTAGAGGATACATCATCTATCTTTTTATAAATAATCTTTCCGTGTTTTAAACCGGGAATTTCATCTAATATTGCAAATAGTTTTTTGGCGTCGAACTCAATTACACAACCGCTTGGTCCGTTGGAATAGGTCTTCCAGTGATGAATTGTTTCATCATCATGCGAAAAACATAGCGCAAATAAATTTTCGATCCCTTTTCTGCTCTTATATTCTAAGATAATCTCTGAGTCATTTTTATCTTCCCATAATCTGGGATTTAGTAAGGTAAGTTTCTTCCTCTCCAGCATATCAAGCAGAATGGGAAGTGTAGTAAAGCGGTTGAGTTTTGAGATTGGATTGTCCATATGTAAATAAAAACGGAGGCCTAAGCCTCCGTCAATATTATTACTTTTTAAGGTAAGTATCAAAATAATCAGCGATTTTCTGATTCAGGTGAATCCTGTCTTTACCGCGTACATTGTGTTCATGGTTTGGATAAAGGAAATAATCAACCTGTTTTCCCGCTGTAATACACGCATTGATAAACTCCATACTGTGCTGCTGAACCACTACAGGATCCTGAGCTCCGTGAATGATGAGCAATCTGCTGTTAAGTTGTTTTGCTTTGTCAATAATGTTTGTTTTAGCATATCCCTCAGGATTCTCTTGTGGAGTATCCATATAGCGCTCACCATACATTATTTCGTAGTATTTCCAGTCACAAACCGGACCGCCGGCAACTCCAACTTTAAATACATCGCCATGATCTAATATAAGTGAAGACGTCATAAATCCGCCAAAACTCCACCCTGAAACACCAATCCTGTTCTGATCTACAAATGCTTTGGATTTAAGGAATTCAACGCCTCGCATCTGGTCAGCCATTTCGTTAACTCCAAGGTTACGGTGAACTACATGTTCAAAATCACGTCCACGTGCATCGCTTCCACGGTTGTCTAGTGTAAATACCACATATCCTTGTTGTGCAAGATAATAGTCAAACAATGAAGCTCCGCCTAACCATTTATTAGTAACCAATTGTGCATGAGGACCTCCGTATACATAAACAATTACGGGATATTTTTTTGTTGTATCGAAATCCGCAGGGTAAATCAATCGTCCGTTAAGAGGGGTTTTGCCGTCAGCAGAAGTTACAGTAACCAGTTCCATTTTAGGAAGTACTGTCTTACCTGTATACGGGTTTTCAGCTTTAAGTACTGTATTAGTGTCTTTTTTATTGTTAAGATTAACAATTGTTGTTGTATTAGGTGTAATTGTGTTGCTGAAACTGTCAAGAGCAAATGTTCCATCTGTACTTAACAAAGTTGTATGCGTACCCGATTGAGTTGTAACAGGGATAGTTTTTCCCGATAAAAGCTCAACTTTATAAAGTTGTCTTTCAAGTCCGTTATCCGCTGTCCCCATGTAGAATGCATTTTTAGCATTGCTGTCAAAGCCTAAAAACTCAGTAATTACTACATCAAGATAGCCAAGTTTTTTAAGCTGTTTTCCGTCTGTATTATAAAGATATAACTGCTCATAGCCATCTTTTTCGCTTCTGTAAAGGAACTGATCATTTTTACCGGGAACAAAAGTAAGATCATGAAGTGGCTCAACATAAGTTGAGGCCTTCTCCTCAAACAATGTTTTCTCAAAATTACCAGTTAAAGCATCATAACGATTTAGTTTCAGGTCATTTTGCTCTCTGTTTAGCACACCTACATATACTTTTTTACCATCTGGAGACCATGTAACGGTAGTAAGATACTGCTCTTTAGGACCTTCGGTTTTAAGTGTTGTAGATTTTCCTGATGCAATATCGTATACAACAAGAGTAACCTCTTCACTTTTCATACCCGCCATAGGATATTTAATATCTTTGTTGGTAGCTATACGCTCATCCCAATTGGTAAGAGGGTAATTAGCAACCATAGTCTCATCCTTACGGTAAAATAATAGTTTATCACTATTAGGGCTCCACCACATTCCTTTGTCAATTCCAAATTCCTGGCGGTGAACATAATCACTTCCGTTTACAATACCTTTATCAGTATCATTAGTAACATTGATGGTTTTGCCATCAATAGTGGATATTACTATGTTGTTGCCTTTCAGCCATGAAGCGTTTGCCCCATTTGGCGAAAGTTGCTGTTGTGCTGCTTCGTTAGAAATAGCTATAGCGCTTTTAATTTCTTTTTTTGTCACATCAAACAAAACCAGATAGGTATTGTTTTTACCTGTAACTTCTAATACTAATGTGTTAGCATCATTCCATTTATAGGTATAAGGAAACATTCTAAGTTCGAATGTATCAGCTGGAAACTTCGCTTTTAGCGCATTAGTAAGTTCAGTCTTAGATATCAGGGTACTTTCAGTCCAGTTGTTTTCCTGGCTACGTGCCATTAGATTAGCATAGCTGTTGTCCAGATAAGTTATGGTTTTAGAATCCTTTCTCCAAGCCGGAGCAACAAGGCTTTTAGGGGCAAACATCTGATACTGACCCATTGTAGCTTCCTGTATGGTAAGGTTTTTTTGTGCTGTGGCAGCCATTCCTGCTAATAAGAATAGCCATACTGTTTTTTTCATGTATTTGTTGTTAGGTGGGCGAATTTAAATAAACTATACATCTCTACGAAATGTTCATCTGTTAATTAGTAGTTTACCCAATGAATTTGTTACAATAAAAAATCCGTTCACTTAAGTGAACGGATTTTAATATTTGGTTGGTTGATTAAACTGTAGCTGCTGCTTTAAGTACTCCAACTTCAATCATGCATTCTTTCATCATGTTGTAAGTACGTTCAATATCATTATCAAGACCTATTGAGAAACGGATAAGTCCATCTGTAAGTCCCATTTCTTTTTGCTCATCTAATGGAATTTCACTTGATGTTGATGAACCAGGAGCACTAAATAATGTTTTATAAAAACCAAGACTTACTGCAAGGTAACCAAGGTTACGGTTTTGCATAAGTTCCATTAATTCATTAGCCTTGTCAATAGTACCGGCATCGATAGTCATAAGTCCGCCAAAACCATATTCCTTATTAATCATACCTTTGTAAAGTTCGTGTCCGGGGTGGCTTTCAAGCCCCGGATAAACAACTTTAAGGCCATCTTTTTCAAATTTTTGAGCCAGATACATAGCGTTGTAGCTGTGTTGTTTCATTCTGATGTGTAGCGTACGAAGGTTTTTCAATACACTTGCTGCACGAAGGCTGTCCATAGTCGGTCCAAGAAGCATGCTGGCACCATCATTCACATTGCGAAGTGCATCAATGAACTCCTGAGTACCGCAGGTAACGCCACCAACAGTATCACTGCTTCCGTTGATGAATTTTGTAAGGCTGTGAATAACTACATCAGCACCCATCTTAGCAGGAGCAACAGATAGTGGTGAGAATGTATTATCTACAACCAGTTTAAGATTGTGTTTTTTAGCGATTTTAGCAAGGCTTTCTATATCTGCAACTTCTAAAAGTGGATTACTAACTGTTTCGCAGTAAAGTACTTTAGTATTAGGAGTGATGGCAGCCTCAACAACATCAAGCTTAGTAATATCAACAAAAGTTGTATTGATGTTAAGTTTTGGTAGGAAGTTTTTCATGAAAGCATAAGTTCCTCCATAAATAGTACGACTGGTAACAATGTGGTCACCCGCAGCACAAAGCTGTAAAAGTACCGGAGTAATTGCTCCCATACCTGAAGCAGCAACATTTGCCGTTTCTGTACCTTCCATAGCTGCAAGAGCCTGACCAAGATAAAGGTTACTTGGTGAAGAATGGCGAGAGTATAAATAGCAACCTTCAGCATTTCCTTCAAATGTATCAAACATGGTTTTTGCTGAAAGGAATGTATAAGTTGATGAATCAGAAATTGAAGGGTTCACTCCACCAAATTCTCCAAAATATTGTAAGTCCTGTATCTTGTCAGCCGGATTAAAGTCCATTTTTTTAAATTTTAAATTTATGATTGTAGTTTTTTCTTAGATTTTTGAAATACAAATAGAGTGTTTTGTAAATTAAAAATCAATACTATTTGTTTTTGTTAGATTATAAATCTATATATTTGATTGTATTTAAAATATATTACAATAACTAATATATATTTACTTGCGATAAAAGAAAATTTTTCGGGACAGTATGGATATAACCGACAGAAAACTGCTTATGTTACTGCAACAAGATAGCACTAAGACAACAAAAGAACTTTCATTAAAACTCAACCTTTCGGTAACCGCAATTTATGAACGTATAAAAAAATTAGAGCGTGAAGGTATCATCGATAAATATGTTGCTATTATTGACCAAAAAAAGGTGGAGAAGAATTTTGTTGTCTTTTGCCATTTAAAACTTATTCAACATACAAAAGAGTATTTAACCCGTTTTGAACAGGAAGTAACGAAACTTGAAGAGGTATTAGAATGTTATCATGTGAGTGGCGATTATGACTACATATTAAAGATATATGTAAGAGACATGGAAGCTTACCGTGAATTTATGGTGACTAAACTCACAACACTTCAGCATATTGGCAGTACTCACAGTACTTTCATGATAAGTGAGGTAAAGAATACTAATATCATTACATTGTAATATTGGCTATATTTGTTAGAAACATCTATCAATATGACCAAAAAACACTTATTCTTAACCTTATTATTGCAGTTGTCACTGGTTGTAACTGCACAAAAAAATCCACAGGTTAAAGTAGAGCAGGGGACACTGGAAGGTATCCTTTTGCCATCGGGAATTCAAAATTACAGAGGAGTACCTTTTGCAGAACCGCCTGTTGATGACCTACGCTGGAAAGCACCTCAGGCTCCAAAAAAATGGAATGGCATCCGAAAAGCTGATAAATTTGGAAGCAATGCGATGCAAAAACCTGTATTTGGAGATATGAGTTTTCGTGCTCCTTCGATGAGTGAAGATTGTTTATATCTTAATATATGGACTCCCGCTAAAAAGGCTATTGAAAAATTGCCGGTTTTGGTCTATTTTTATGGAGGTGGATTTGTTGCCGGAGACGGTTCTGAAAACCGTTATGATGGTGAAAGCCTTGCAGAGAAAGGCATTGTAACCGTAACACTTAATTACAGATTGGGGATTTTTGGTTTCTTTTCACATCCTGAACTGACCAAAGAATCGCCAAATCATGCATCGGGAAATTATGGACTTCTTGATCAGAATGCTGCATTGGTGTGGGTAAAGAAAAACATTGCTGCCTTTGGTGGAGACCCAAATAAGATCACAATTGCCGGTGAATCAGCAGGATCTATATCAGTATCAGCTCAAATGGCATCTCCTTTATCCAAAAATCTTATCGCCGGAGCGATCGGGCAGAGTGGTGCTATGATCAATCCAACTCTTGATGCCGTGCCTTTAGCGGATGCGGAGAAAAATGGTGTGGCTTTTGCATCTAAGATAAATGTCTCTGAACTTTTGAAATTACGCGCTATCCCTGCAGAACAGCTTTTAGAAGAGGCTTCAAAACCGGGTGCTTTCAATACAAGAGCTACGGTTGATGGATATTTTTTACCTAAACTTCCTTCGGCTATTTTTGCAGCAGGTGAACAGGCTAAAGTACCTTTGTTGGCAGGATGGACATCTGCGGAAATTCCGTATCAGGCATTTATGTATGGGCAATATCCTAACCCTGAAAACTATAAGAAAAGGGTAGAGGATACTTATAAAGACAAAGCAGCAGAAGTTTTGAAATTGTACCCAGGTAATACCGAACAGGAAGTAATTGAATGTGCTACAGCATTGGCAAGTGATAATTTTATAGTGTACAGTACCTGGAAATGGCTTGATCAGCATAGAAAAGTGACGAAACAACCAACATATGCTTATATTTTCTCTAAAGCCCGTCCACTAATGAAATCGGAATTGGGCAATGCTAAAGCCGGACTTGCAGGAGGTATTATAAAAGATGATGGCAAAAAAGAAGAGAATAAGATGCCGGAACAACTTAAAGGAGCTGCACACGCTTCTGATATCGAATATATGCTTGGTAATCTGGCTTCAAACCCTGTATATGAATGGACTGCTGATGATTATAAAGCTTCTCAGATTTCCGAGGATTATATTGCAAACTTCATCAAAACAGGAAATCCAAACGGTAAAGGCTTATCCGACTGGCCTGTAAGTAAACCAGAAGGCGATATGAATCTTATGATTCTTGATGTTACAAGTAAATCGGTTAAAGAACCTAACAGGGATCGTTATTTGTTTCTGGATGGTTATTACAATATGAAGAAATAAAATATTTAAACATATAAATGTGAGATATTCAAAGAGGAATGCAAATTCCTCTTTTTTATTTATTCCATATTAAGGATTATCCCTAAATTTGCGTGATAATAAATAAAATCACACAAAAAAATATATTATGAGTTCATTTGACGTAGTCGTTATAGGTTCAGGTCCCGGCGGATATGTAGCAGCAATACGCTGTGCGCAATTGGGTTTTAATACTGCAATTATTGAGAAATACCCAACACTTGGAGGTACTTGCCTTAACGTAGGCTGTATTCCATCAAAGGCTTTGCTGGATTCGTCTCACCATTACCATGACGCTACTACACACTTTAAAGAGCACGGTATTGATATTGCCGGAGAGATTAAAGTGAATATCGAGCAGATGATTGCACGTAAAAAAGGTGTTGTTGATCAGAATGTTTCTGGTATCAAATACCTTATGGATAAAAACAAAATCACTGTTTTTGAAGGATTAGGTTCATTTGAAGATGCTACTCATATTAAAGTGACTAAAAATGACGGTTCTTCTGAAGTGATTGAGGCTAAAAACACCATTATCGCTACAGGATCTAAACCATCGTCTCTTCCTTTTATCAAAATTGACAAAGAAAGAATAATAACTTCTACTGAAGCTCTTGAATTAAAAGAAGTTCCAAAACATCTTATCGTAATCGGTGGGGGTGTAATTGGTCTTGAACTAGGTCAGGTTTACCTTCGCCTTGGTGCTCAGGTATCAGTGGTAGAATATCTTGACAGAATTATTCCTGGTATGGATGCAGGTCTTTCTAAAGAACTTACTAAAGTGCTTAAGAAACAAGGAATGAAATTCTATACTTCTCACAAAGTTAAATCTGTTGAAAGAAACGGAGAAGGTGTTCAGGTTCAGGCTGAAAATGCTAAAGGTGAAACTATCACTTTAGATGGTGATTACTCTTTAGTGTCAGTTGGTCGTCGTCCTTACACAGACGGACTTAACGCTGAAGCTGCCGGAGTAAAAGTTACAGAAAGAGGTCAGATTGAAGTAAATGATCATTTACAAACTTCGGCTTCTAACATTTACGCAATTGGTGACGTTATCAAAGGAGCAATGCTTGCACATAAAGCTGAGGAAGAAGGTGTATTTGTTGCTGAGACGCTTGCAGGACAAAAACCTCACATCGATTATAACCTAATCCCTGGTGTAGTTTACACATGGCCTGAGGTTGCTGCTGTTGGAAAAACAGAAGAACAACTAAAAGAAGCTGGTGTAGCTTATAAGTCGGGAAGTTTCCCTTTCAAAGCACTTGGACGTTCACGTGCAAGTATGGATACTGACGGATTTGTAAAAATCCTTGCTGATGCTAAAACTGATGAAGTTCTTGGTGTCCACATGATTGGTGCTCGTACAGCCGATCTTATCGCTGAAGCAGTAACAGCTATGGAATTTAAAGCATCAGCTGAAGATATCTCAAGAATGTCTCACGCACACCCTACCTATGCTGAGGCTGTTAAAGAAGCTGCTCTTGCTGCTACTGAAAACAGAGCTATCCATATTTAATAAAATATAATTCTAAATATAACAAACCCATTCCGTAAGGAATGGGTTTTGTATTTTATTTGTATTGTGTGTATTTTTGGAATATTAAATTAGAGCCTTGAGAACTTCCTATATCCTGACTATCGATAATACCGAACGGTATAAAAAACAGCTATTAGGCTGGGCACAACAATTTCGTGAAATAGTATTTCTCGATAGTAATGATTACCATCAGCAATACACTTCTTATGATGCGGTTCTGGCTGTTGATGCTTTTACTTCAATTGAAACAGACTATCATAATGCTTTTGAGGAACTTAAGGTTTATCAGCAAACAACAAAAGACTGGTTGTTTGGCTATCTTTCTTATGATTTAAAGAATGATACAGAAGGGTTAACCTCTAATAATTTTGATGGATTGGGATTTCCTGATCTGTTTTTCTTTCAGCCAAAAAAACTGTTTCTGCTTAAAGGAAATCAATTAGAATTGCAGTACCTGAACATGTGTGATGATGAGATTGAAAAGGATATTAATTCAATTTTGAATTACAAATTAGAGGATTCAGGCATCAGTTCTCCAATAAACATACAACAAAGGATATCTAAAGAGGATTACATAGTGAAAGCTAATGATATGTTAGCTCATATCCATAGAGGAGATATTTATGAAGCTAATTTTTGCATGGAATTTTATGCAGAAAACGCCAATATAAATCCGTTTTACACCTATCAGAGGCTAAATGCAATTTCAGAGCCACCCTTTGCGGTATTCTTTAGGAATTATAAACAATACCTCTTGTCAGCATCACCTGAACGATATATTCGTAAAGAGAATGATAAGATAATATCTCAGCCAATAAAGGGTACAGCAAGACGTAGTATGGACGAAGCTGAAGACAAGAGGATTCAGGAGGAACTTTATAATAATGAAAAAGAACGTTCTGAAAACATAATGATTGTTGATCTGGTTCGAAATGACTTATCTCGTACAGCGGCAAAAGGATCAGTCGAAGTTGAAGAGCTTTGCGGTACATATGCTTTCAAACAGGTACATCATTTGATTTCTACAGTTACTTCCAGGCTTGCTGAAGGTTATTCTCCTGTGGATGTTATTAAGACTACATTCCCAATGGGTAGTATGACCGGTGCGCCAAAAATATCGGCAATGAACATTATCGAAAAGCTTGAAGAAACTAAGCGTGGGCTTTACAGTGGCGCGGTAGGCTATTTTACACCCGAAGGTGATTTTGACTTTAATGTGGTTATACGTAGTATACTTTATAATCAGCTAAATAATTATGTTTCTTTTTCGGTAGGTAGCGCCATTACTTCCAAAGCCATTCCTGAAATGGAGTACGAGGAGTGCTTGTTAAAGGCTCGTGCGATGCGTTCGGTACTTGAGTCATAATTCGAACATAATTCACTAACTTTGAAAATGCTTTCAGAATTTAAAGAACATCTTGCCGTAAATTTTCCCTTTTTTAAAGAATCTAAATTGCTTGTTGCTGTTAGCGGAGGTGTTGATAGTGTTGTTTTGGTACATCTTCTAAAGCAGCTAAATTATGATGTAGCCATTGCTCATTGTAATTTTGGATTGAGAGGAGAAGAGAGCGATGGTGATGAAAAATTCATTAGGAGTTATGCTTCATATAATGCAATAAATATTTTTGTAACTCACTTTGATACAAAAACTTTTGCTATTGATAATAAACTATCAATTCAGGTGGCAGCCAGGCAGCTGCGTTATATCTGGTTTCAGGAATTACTTGAAGAAAATAGTTTAGACTACTTATTGACCGCCCATCATCTCGATGATAATATTGAGACTTTTTTGATAAACTTTTCAAGGGGTACCGGAATAGAAGGTTTAACGGGTATTCCACAGCGAAATGGTAATATCATACGTCCACTCTTGCCTTTTACACGTGAAAATATTGAAAGATATGCTTCAGAAAATAGTATATCGTGGCGTGAAGACAGTAGTAATGCTTCTGATAAGTATTTAAGAAATAGGCTTAGGCACAATATAATTCCTGAAATAAAAGAATTAAACCCATCATTCACCGATTCGTTTATTCAGACAATAAACAATCTCCAGCAATCTGCCTCATTGGTACATGACGCAGCAATAGTAATGTATCAACAGATAGTTTCTGAAAAAGAAGGGCAGAAGCATATCGATATCGGGCAATTAAAGCGTTTGCCTAATTTTAAAGCATACTTATACCAATGGCTTAATCCTTTTGGGTTTACATCATGGGATGATATTTATGCTTTAGTTGATGCACAGTCAGGAAAGCAGATTTTTTCAGCTAATTACAGACTGCTAAAGGATAGGACTGTTTTAATTTTAGAACCCTTAAAGCCTAGTGACAGGAAAGTTTATGAAATTAGTGAGGGCCTTTCTCAAATTAATGAGTCATTAATAATAAAACTAGAATTAGTAGATAAAATTTCATCAGAATCCACAAAAAACGTTGTATTTGTTAATAATAACTTAATAAAATTCCCGTTATTTGTCCGGAAATGGAAAGAAGGGGATTATTTTTGTCCGACAGGTATGAATGGACAAAAAAAGAAAGTATCTAAGTTCTTTAAAGACGAGAAAATGACTTTGTCCGAAAAAGAAGATACCTGGATATTGACTTCCGGAAATGAAATCATCTGGATTATTGGCAGGCGTGCCGATGACAGATTCAAAATACGCAATACAACAGACACTATATTAAAAATTGAGCTTTTATAAAATGAAAAAGGGAGTTTTATTATTCTTTTTTGTGCTGTTATTTTCAGGATTAACAGCACAGGCACAAGGTCCTAAAGTTGTGCATCCTGTAAAATGGAAATCAAAAATTGAAAAAAAATCAGCAGACCAGTACTTACTGACCATGGATGCTGTTATTGAGGATGGTTGGCATGTGTATTCTCAATTTACCGATGAAAACGGTTCATTGCCAATGATTGTTGAGTTTATCAACAAAAAGGGCAATTTTGAAGCTATAGGTAAAACATCAGAAACTAAGCCTGAGCAGAAATACAGTGATATTTTTGGTGTTACGGAGAGTTTCTGGCATCATAAATTCCAATTGAAACAATTGGTTAAGGTTACCAATCCGGGACTTGATCTTGTACAGGTAAAAATCGACTATCAGGTATGTCAGGAATCTTGTATACAGGAAATCAGCAATTTTGAATTCAATGTGAAGACACTTACTTCTAAAGAAGTGGTTAAGTTTTCTTCTGTAACTACTTCTGCCGCTGCTGTTTTAGATGAAACTGCTGTTTCGGTTTCTGATACAGCCAAAACGGATGCGGTTGATAAAGTACAAGCAGGAGGAAACACAGATACTGCTGTAAACAATACTGAAGCGCCTAAAGAAAATAAAGAAGAACCTAAAGATCCATGGACCATCTTTTTAGGTACACTGCTTGCCGGTATACTTGTGACATTCACACCTTGTGTATTCCCAATGATACCAATGACAGTAAGCTTTTTCCTTAAGCAAAACAGCAGTAAATCTAAAGGTCGTTTTAATGCAGTATTCTATGGTATCTGTATTGTAGCTATCTATATACTTCTGTCTGTTCCTTTTCATATTTTTGAAGGTATAAGCGAGAATGTTTTTGCAGACATATCTACAAACGTATATCTTAACTTATTCTTCTTTGCAATATTTGTAACGTTTGCAATATCATTCTTTGGGGCTTTTGAAATTACAATGCCTAACAGTCTTGCCAGCAAAGCAGATAATGCTTCTAATTCTGGAGGTTTGATTGGTGTGTTCTTTATGGCGCTGACTCTGATAATTGTATCATTCTCTTGTACAGGTCCGGCTTTAGGGCTTGTATTTGGTACGGTACTTTCTTCTGAGGGCGGGGCAATACTGCTGACAGTAGGGCTTACAGGTTTCGGGCTTGGTCTTGCTATGCCATTTATGGTTTTTGCATTATTCCCTAATCTTATGGGGAATCTGCCTAAATCAGGTGGATGGTTAAATACTGTAAAAGTTGTATTTGGTTTTATAGAACTTGCGCTTGCTTTCAAATTCCTTTCTAATGCTGATCTTGTTGAACAATGGCATATATTGGAAAGAGAAGTGTTTATTGCAATCTGGATAGGGATATTCTTAACGCTGACATTCTATTTATTTGGTAAATTTTCGACTCCTCATGATAGCCCGGTTCCTTTTATATCAGTAGGAAGAATGCTTTTAGGAGTATTGTCATTGTGCTTTACTATTTATCTTATCCCTGGCTTGTGGGGAGCTCCGTTAAAAGTAATAAGTGGATTCCCACCACCGTTGAATTACAGTGAATCTCCTTTTGGTTTTGGAGGTTCAGGGGGAACAGGTGCTGCTGATGGTAAAGTGGAATTGCCGGCTAATGCTGAATATATTGTTCACGGAATTGTTGCTTTTCATGATTATGATAAAGGACTTGCTTACGCTAAATCGGTTAATAAGCCAATTCTGATTGACTTTACCGGACATGCATGTGTAAACTGTAGAAAAATGGAAGAGTATGTGTGGTCTGATCCGGCGGTTCTTTCTATTCTTAAAAACGACGTAGTACTTATTTCTCTTTATTGTGATTCAAGAAAAAAACTTCCTGAAAATGAAGTTTTCACCTCTAAATCAGGAAGAGAAATTACAACAGTAGGAGAGAAATGGAGTGATTTTGAAGTAGAACGTTACGCTTCAAATGCAAGACCTTACTATGTATTGGTTAATCCGGCTGACGAGGCTAAGTTAAATGAGCCTGTTGCGTATACGCCAGATGTTGAGGAGTATAAAACATGGCTTACCTCTGGTATAGCCAACTTCAAAAAATAAAATTAAAGCCTTCTGTAAAGAAGGCTTTTTTATTGATTAGAAAGGAGCTGGACCTGGTCTTTAAGTCTTTCTATGAGCAGATTCATCATTCGTTTATTAAGATTCGAAGAGTTTTGAATATACTCTTTAAATTCTTCTATTGTAAATAATGCTATGATCATACCTTTAAGTGCATTTCTGAACTTTATATCTTTATGTACAGCATTGTCAATAAAGGTGAATTTCTTTTCAATTGTATATTGGTAAAAATCACTTTTAGATTTGTTTACATAATTTATGAATGATTCTACAAAAATGTCGTTCTGTAGTTTTAATATTGGTCGTATAGTTTTGTTTTGAAAAATTTCTTCTTTAGAGGATTGAGGGTATATTTCTCCAATGGCTTCGCCTCTAAGTGCGAGAATCTGCGTGTCGCGTTGGTTCATGGTTTTCTTTTAAAGATAAAAAAAAACCCTGCGAAAAACAGGGTTATTGATAAATATTTTTTAGAATTTGAATCTAACTCCTAAGGCGATATCTCCGGCAAAGTTATCATTTCTAAAATCGTTAAAATACAATTCAGGTCTGAAATCTAGTGATAATTGAAGAGGTATATCAAAGTTATATTCGATACCTATATCCCCTGCAACAAATGCAAATACTCCGCTATCATCATTTCCGTCGTAGTAATCAGGAACACCATCATTGAATTCCCAAGAACCAAGACCTCCACCTACACCGGCATACCAGTTAAAGCCTCCCTCAATGTTCCATACCCATTGATAAAGACCTGTAAGTTTGATAGCATCATAATTTCTTGAATCACGCCATCCTAAATCTAATTCAAGTCTGTTGTTGCTGCTTAATTTTCTCTGATAAGAGATTTCTCCTCCAAAACCGTCATTGTCTCCAAGTCGAAGACCTAATGCATTTTTCTCCTGTGCTTGTGCGCTAAATGCTAATCCTCCTAGCATTAAAGCAGTTAACAATAATTTTTTCATAATGATTTACTGGGTTATTTATTTAACAAATATAAATCCACTTTATTTGTAAGAAAGTGTTTTGTTAAACTTTTAACAGTTATCATTTTGTTAAAGCTTTATTCTATATTGTAGTCTACAAGTACCTCTTCCTGGTGTTCTGATGAAGTAGCAGGGATAGGTAGTTCTATGCCTGGAAATTGTGATAGATTGTAGGTTATATCAGTTATACTTTTTACCACTCCGATTTGTTCAGCGTAATATTGTGTTGATACTACTACGTTTTGCGGTTCCATTAAAGTTAGTGTCAGTGGGAATCCCTGAATGGTTGTTGAAACTTTTATACTTAGATTTAAAGTTATCTCTGTAGGGGTTACAGTTGAATATTGTTCACTGCCTGAAGTAAAATTGGTTAAAGGTGATTTAGCTTTGGATGATAATTTATAATCAAACAGTAGAGTGTATTCTCCTAAGTCTTGAGAAAAACTATCTTCTGTCAAGGAAAGCTGCTGATTAGCTGAAGCGTTTTCGTCAAAAATAATGAAGTCAGTAACATTTATACTAAAAGGTAAATTTTCCGCGATGTTTAATCCTGCCGTTCCTGAAAGATAAATTTTTCCATTTTCCTGTCGTATGCCATTGTTAGTTATGGCATTTGAAAAGAATCCTGTAGCTATAGGGTCTTTAGATTTTACTTTTTTATATGTATTATTGTTTATAACAGTGTCTCCTGAAAAATAAACAGAGTCTCTTCCGTTCAATGATGTGCCCTGAACATTATAAACCCAATAATTACCTTCTGTGAGAGGTAAGAAATTCTCTGTTTGATTGTTACTGTTTCCTCCGTCGTCATCGTTTGAACACGAAATAGCAAAAAGACTCAATACTCCTAATAAATAAATTCGTTTCATGTTAGTTAGTTTTTCGCTAATATAACTAACTATTTGTTATTTTGATTATTTATTATTGAATATCATAGCTGCAATTAGCTGATGATCAAGTTTGGTTTCCATTTCGAAATAGTCTTCCTCGATTATAGGTTCCATTTCTGCGTGGCGGTACAATTTCCATCTTCTTTTATTGTATTCTAATGCAGTAAGATTTTCAATCCAGTCTCCGGAGTTCAAATATGTAACGCTACCTTTTTTGTTTTCTTTAACCGTTATTACCGGTTCATGGATATGTCCGCAAATTACATAATCATAGTTATTTTCAATCGCGATGTCTGATGCAGTTTCTTCAAAATCTGAGATGAATTTTACGGCTTTTTTTACACTACTTTTTATTTTTTTTGATAGTGAATACGGTTCTTTTCCCATTTTTTTCAGGCACCAGTTTACAAATCGGTTAAGAAGTATTAGGTAGTCATATCCAATCCCGCCAAGTTTAGCGATCCATTTTGCATGGTGTACCGAGCTGTCAAAAACATCACCGTGGAAAAACCATGCTTTTTTTCCATCAAGCTCAAGAACAACTTTGTCGCATAATGAAAAATTTCCCATTGAAGTGCCGCTGAATTTACGTAACATTTCATCGTGATTACCTGTTATGTAGTATACTTTCGTCCCTTTAGACGCAAAGTCTAAAAGCTTTTTTACAACTTTAAGGTGTGATTTAGGGAAATAGGATTTTCTAAATTGCCAGATATCTATTATATCTCCATTTAGAATAAGTGTTTTGGGTTTAATAGTAGAAAGGTAGGCGGAAAGTTCTTTAGCGTGACAGCCGTAAGTGCCTAAGTGAATATCTGATAGAACAACGAGATCAACATTCCTTTTTTTCATTAGAGTGTTTTTTCTTCTGCAAATTACTCATATATATATTACTGTATGTTTATGGGAATGTTATTAAAATGTTCTCAAGAAGTAGGGTGTGTTTGCGTATTTATTTTTGTAATAGAAGGGAAGGACTTACATTTGTTAAAAGAGCAATTAAAATATTATGGCAGGAAATACATTTGGTAAAAAATTTAGGCTTACAACATTTGGCGAATCACATGGTGTGGCTATAGGAGGAGTTGTTGATGGTTGTCCTTCTGGCGTATCTTTAAATTTTGAAGCAATACAATATGAGCTTGATAGAAGAAGACCGGGGCAGTCTGCAATTGTGACACAAAGAAAAGAGGCTGATAAGGTAGAATTTCTTTCAGGTGTCTTTGAAGGTAAAACTACTGGAACTCCGATTGGTTTTGTTGTTCAGAATACAAACCAGAAGTCAGGAGATTATGAACATCTTAAAGATGTTTACAGGCCGTCTCATGCAGATTATACCTACGATAAAAAATATGGTTTCAGGGATTATAGAGGAGGAGGAAGAAGTTCTGCACGTGAAACTATCAGTAGGGTTGTAGGTGGCGCGATTGCGAAACAACTTATGCCTGAAGTAAAAATAAATGCTTTTGTATCTTCTGTGGGAGAGATTTTTATTGATAAACCCTATCAGGCTCTGGATTTTTCACTTACTGAGACAAATGATGTCCGTTGCCCTGATCTGGTTACGGCACAAAAAATGGAAGAATATATCAGGCAGATTCGTAAGGAGGGAGATACAATTGGGGGGACAATAACTTGTGTGATACAAAATTTGCCTTCTGGATTAGGTGATCCTGTTTTTGATAAGTTACATGCAGAATTGGGAAAAGCAATGTTGTCTATCAACGCTGTGAAAGGTTTTGAGTACGGTAGTGGTTTCTGCGGAGCTAAAATGAGAGGTAGTGAGCATAATGATCTTTTTAATCCGGATGGCTCAACAAAGTCTAATCTCTCAGGTGGAATTCAGGGAGGAATAAGTAATGGGATGGATATTTATTTTAGGGTTGCATTCAAGCCTGTTGCTACGATAATGCAAACGCAACAGACAATTGATAAAGATGGAAACCTTCTAGAAATGCAGGGTAAAGGAAGACATGATCCTTGTGTAGTGCCGAGGGCCGTTCCGATTGTAGAGGCAATGGCAGCGCTTGTTTTAGCTGATTTTATTGTTTAATAAGTTAAAAAATGTATTATATTGTGTTTTAATTGTTAAAAAAAAATGAAATATTAAAATTGGTAATCTTTTTTTTATTAGATTTGAGTTAATTAAAAACTATTTATTATGAGGAAAAAATTACTCACAGGTGCTATGCTGCTTGGATCTTTTTTAGCTGCAAATGCACAGCAGACTCTTTTTGAAGAGAATTGGGATGGAATTGGTCCAGGAGTTGGGGGATGGACTTTGTATAATTTAGATGCGAAAACTCCAGATGCTGACCCTTTAAGCTCTCTTGTTACGGATGCTTGGAATGTGCTGTCTCTAGTGGATATTCAGACTGCCTTGGATATTCCTGACTATGCCTACCCAGAGGCGGCAACAGGTATGGCAGATAATGTTATTGCATCTAATTCATACTATAGTCCCGTAGGGACTGCTAACGATTGGTTAGTGACTCCAGCTATAAGTATACCATCTGATGCTACTACAGTTAGCCTGACTTTTGCAGCAAATAGTATGGGAAATGCAACTTATCTTGAGGATTACGAAGTTAATATTTCTACAACGACCAATGAAGTGGCTTCTTTTAATCAATTATTAGATGTACCTAATGAGTCAAACGAAGGTAACTTTAGAACGGTTTCATTAAATAGCTATGCTGGTCAGACAATTTATATTGCTTTTAGAAACAAAGGCAATGATCAATATGTGATGCTTTTGGATAATATAAAAGTGGTTAGTGATGGTGTTGCTGGTTTGTCAGATAATTTTGCTTCAAAGTTATCTGTTTATCCTAATCCGGCTGATAATATACTTAATGTAAGTAATAATGAAAACATATTAATATCAAATATTTCAATTGCTGATCTAAATGGACGTACGGTGAAATCGGTTAGTTTTGATGGAGTTTCTAATGCGTCAGTTAATATAGCTGACCTTGCTTCAGGTATGTATATGATGAATATAACTTCTGATAAAGGTATGACTACAAAAAAAATAATGAAAAATTAATTAATTTTCAGATACTTATAAAAAACAAGGTCTAAGGCCTTGTTTTTTTTTGGTTAATTTTGAAAGAAGTTATTGTAAATGCCAAAACTTTTCCTATTTTTGGAAAAAATTAAAACTATTTATCATCATGAAAAAACAATTACTTGCTGGAGCTTTTGTATTGGCTTCATTTTTAACTGCTCAGGCGCAGGTTTTAGAGTCTGAAAATTTTAATAATCTTAATGTTGGTGATTTAGGTACAGATACGACTGGACAAACACCAGGTCAGGGAAACTACTATACATTAGTTTTAAACGATGGGGATAGCTCAGATTTTCAGGTTGTAGCTAATGGTAAAGGGGGTACTAATGGTCTTCAGATTACAGGTGCTTCTGTTGCTCAGGGTACAACTCAAGAAACAGATAACGCAAGGTATTTATGGAAGAACGGTCTTGCTGATGCTTGGGCTGCCAGAACATCAGGGAATGATATTATTTCAGCAGAGTTCGATCTTTATGCATCTGTTACTGCAGGTACAGCTAATGTTCAAAGGATAGAATTGTATAACGATACTTATTCAAACATTCTTGGAGGTTTTGTTTACTATCCTGCTACAGGTGAATTAAGAGGTATTGCTACTTATACTGGTTCTCAAGGTTCCGGAAATTACACTTTTACACTTAAGGATGGTGGTTTAATACTTAATGCTGATACTTGGTATAGACTTGCGATTGTTTATGCTCCTTCAACAGGTGCTGTAGCTTGGGCTTCTAATGATATTATTGTTCAGGATGATCAAGGTAATGATGTTGAATTATTTTCAGGTGTAACTTCAACTAACAATGTTGGTCTTGAACCAGCTGAATTAGATATTATTGCTTTTGCAGGTGCTGCAAACACAGTTGCTGCTTCAGTTGTATATGACAATTTCTCAGTGAAAGCTATCGCTACTCCAGATGAAGTTTTAGGTGTAAAAGAAAATGTTTCTCTTGCTAACCTTTCAGTTTACCCTAACCCAGCTAATGACGTAGTTAACGTTTCTGTTGATGCTCTTGTATCTAACGTAGCTATCGTTGATCTTAACGGTCGTACAGTTAAAACTGTTAAATTTGATGGTGTATCTACAGCTACAGTAAACGTTTCTGATCTTGCTTCAGGTGTTTATATGGCGACTATCACATCTGATAAAGGTACTACTACTAAGAAAATCGTAAAAAACTAATTAAATTAGTTTTATATAAAATAAAAGTCCTCACATTGTGAGGACTTTTTTATTTTTAAAAAAAACCAGCCACTTACTAAGTGGCTGGTTTTTCTTTTTAATGAAGATTTATAAAAATTTAGCTTTTAACTGAGGGGTGGGCAGCATACATTCATCTTTTTTGCCGTACCATTTATATCTGTTTCTCGCTATGTAATCATACACTTTATCAGTTAGCCATTTTGGTAAAATGGAGAAAACACGTAAAAATTGATATATTCCGCTTAATTCTTTAGAAATTTCGAAAGCTGCCTGTGATTTATAATAATACGCATGGCCGGGTTCATATAAAACTATAGAGTCGGTTTTTGATATATCAAGTCCGATATGGTTTATTATTTCTTTTCCTAAATCCGACTGTAATGCGACAAAACGAAAAATATCTTCTTTATCATGTTTTATGATAAACTGCACGGTGTTGTCGCATAAGTTACATATACCATCAAACAGAATTATCTTTTTATTTTCAGGTAAATTATTCATTACTTTTTATTTTTTTCTTTCTACAAACTCAAGAGATTCTAAATCTACTTTTGAAGTAAAGAGTCCGTAATTTACGGTAGCCTTCTTCTTTTCAATTGCATCAAGTGTTCCTACAGCTTTACCGTCAATCATTCTTACACGGTCACCAATTTTTAAAGCTACTTTTGGTTTTTCCGCTTCCTCTTTCTGGGCTTTTATTTTCTTTTCTTTTTTCTCCTGGCGAATTTCTTCAACCTTTTCTTTTACTTCAGCAATAATTTGTTTTTGAACAATTTCTTTTTGTTTCTTTTCTTTCGGGGTAGCTTTTTTACGTTTTGAATTTTCAATCTCAACTATTTTTAAAAACTCTCCTATCAGTTCTTTCTTGTTTTTGGTGTTGAAATATTTCTCACTTATATCATCAAGTTTTTGGCCAATATAGATAAGACGTTGGTTTGCGTCAAAAAGTTCCTGATAGCTTTCCAGTTTTTGTTGAATTTTAGTATTGATGTTTTCCATCTTTTTACCTTCTTCCCGGGCTTTGCTTTCTTCCTCTTTAAGAATTTGAGAAGTTTTTTCTAGTTTAGATCGTTCTTTTTGCAATGTGGCAATAGTTTTATCAAAACGTACTTTGCTTCCTTCGATCTTTTTCTTCGCTCTGTTGATTAATCCATAAGGGATACCATTTTTTTGAGCTACTTCAAATGTGAAAGAACTACCGGCTTGTCCAAGTATTAGTTTATACATTGGTTCAAGTGATTTTTCATCAAAAAGCATATTTGCATTTGTAGCATAAGGAAGTTCATTGGCCAGCATTTTAAGATTTGTATAATGCGTAGTTATGATTCCAAAAGCTTCACGATGATAAAACTCTTCAAGGAAAACTTCTGCAAGAGCACCTCCTAATTCAGGATCCGATCCGGTACCAAATTCGTCAATAAGGAATAAACTTTTATCATTGCACTTCTTTAAGAAGTAGTTCATGTTTTTAAGACGATAACTGTATGTACTTAAATGATTTTCAATAGATTGATTATCCCCAATGTCTGTTAGTATTCTATCAAAAAGGAATGTCTCACTTCGTTCATGAACCGGAATAAGTAATCCGCTCTGAAGCATCAGTTGTAATAAACCTATTGTTTTTAGAGTAATACTTTTTCCGCCTGCATTAGGCCCGGAGATAACAATAATTCTGTTGTCATCTGTTAGCTCAATGGTTTGTGGGTAAGTAACTTCTCCTTTACGTTTGTTATTCGAATAAAGAATAGGGTGAAAGGCATCTCTGAAATAAAGGCGCTTCTCTTGAGTAATATTTGGCAACAATGCATTTATTCTTCTGGCATATTTGGCTTTACCGGAAATCACATCAATATCGGTAAGGAACTCCTGGTATTCAAATAATAAAGGAACAAACGGACGAATAGTATTGCTCAACTGCAATAGGATACGTTTTATTTCTTCTTTTTCTTCATATTCAAAATTATTAAGCTCGCGCGAATATTTTACTGTTGCTTCCGGTTCTATATAGGCAATGCTTCCTGTTTTTGAACTGCCTAAAATTGAACCTTTTACTTTTCGTCTGTACATGGCAAGTACTGCAAGAACTCTACGGTTCTCTACCACGCTTTCTTTAATATCATCAAGATACCCCTGGCCGTTGTATTGTGTCAGGGCAGAAGCAAAGCTTTGGTTAATTTTGGTTTTAACCTGGTTTATTTCTCTTCTGATGTTTTGTAATTCAGGCGAGGCATCATCTTTAACTTCACCATATTTATCAACTACTTTTTCGATGTTCTTAAGTATTTCTTTAGTGTATTCGATACTTATGGCTTTTTTATTAAGCGTAGGGTAGTAGTCTTCGAATTTTTCAAGGAATTTTATAAGCGTATTTACCGTTTCAGAAACTACTGCAATCTTTCTAAATGCTGTCGCTTCCAGATAGCTGTCTTCTATGGCAAGAAATTTCACTTCGTTGGTTATGGGTTCAAAACCGTGATTTGGAAGCGCATTATTGTTGTCGAATGATGATACGTATTCAGAAGTCTCTAAAAGCGAATCCATTAATTCTTCTTTATTTTTGAAAGGAGAAATTAACAGCGCTTTTTCATGACCGGGTTCTGTCGTGCAACCTGAAGCAACAGCTTCTAATACAGTATGAAATTCTAAATCTTTTAAAGTTTTTTCGTTTATGCTGATCATTATTGATGTAGACGTAATTTATACAAAAATACTACATATTCGTCAGGGTTGTATATGTCTTTTAAAGTTTAATATTGTAACTATACCTTTAGTTAGCATTGACTATATTTGCTAAAAATAATATATATGCAGGTAAATATTGAGCCTTCCTGGAATGCAGTTTTAAAAGATGAATTTGAAAAACCATATTTTAAGAATCTGACTGATTTTGTAAAGAACGAGTATTCACAAAATACATGTTATCCTCCCGGGAAAAAGATATTTTCTGCATTCGATCATTGTCCTTTTGGTAAGGTTAAAGTTGTTATTATCGGGCAAGATCCGTATCATGGCCCCGGACAGGCTAATGGATTGTGTTTTTCTGTAAGTGATGGAATCCCATTTCCCCCTTCATTGCAAAATATCTTTAGGGAAATCCAAGATGATTTAGGAAAGCCTTTTCCTGCTACCGGCAATTTGGAGCGTTGGGCTGACCAAGGTGTGTTATTACTTAATGCTGTACTTACGGTACGTCAGGGTGAAGCAAATAGTCATCAGGGAAAAGGCTGGGAAGCGTTTACGGACGCTGTGATTCAAAAAGTTTCTGATGAAAAAAGTGATGTAGTATTTATGCTATGGGGAGGTTTTGCTAAGAAAAAAGGAGCACGTGTAGATAAACTAAAGCATTTAGTGTTGGAGACAGGTCACCCATCACCCTTAAGTGCTAACAAAGGGCATTGGTTTTGGAATAAACATTTTAGTAAAGCTAATGAGTTTTTGTCTCAAAAAGGGAAGCAGGAAATAGTTTGGTAATTAGTTAAAAGTTAGTGCTCCTAAAATTTCCTCACTCATAAATCTACCACCCGGATAAGTAGCTGTATAATCAAGATTTAGCCATATTTGGCCTCGTTCATCAATGTGGTAATGTATCTCTTTGCCGCGGCTTTCTTCAACAAAAAGAACCTCTTTTATCAGATAGTTGGCTGTTTCAAGGTCGGCCTTGTTGCCAATAAGCATTTCGGGATATAAATGCCCTCCTGTATGAATTATTCGCGGTGTTCCGCCTACAGCTCTGATAGCTGCTGACATTAATATAGCATGATCGTCACAATCTCCGGAAAAGTGCTGGATAGATTCTGAAGCAAAAGCAATGTATTCCTTTCCTTTCGGATCGTCTACATAGTTCCATCTGTTTCGAATCTCTTTAAATACAGCAAAACACTGTATCATACGTCTTTGTTTCCTGTATCCTTTCACATCCCGAAAATACTTGGTTGTAGCCATAAGGGCAAAATTCCTTACTTTAGGATTAGTGTAGTCTACAGCATCAATAATCTTTGACTTATTAGGGAATGGTAATAGTTTAGATATAATGATGTCTTGCGGGTTAGCATCATCTGCCATAGTATAAACCATTGAACGATAGTCTTCAAAAACGGCATTGAAGCCATATCCTCCAAATAATGAACCGTAAATTAAAGCTATGAAGTAAAAAATGATCGACACGATCAGGATGTTTTTCATTAGCCTTAAGACCAGCTGGATACTCACCAAAAGTACTATGCCAATAAGAATTCGGTCTATATGAAAAGGCCATTCAGGATCTTTAAGATTCTGATGGATTATTATAAACAAAGGTATTGCAATAAGGATGTTTAGCGCAAAAATGATAATAGATGCCCAGGGCTCCTTAATTTGAAGCCTGGATTTTATATCTTTTATCTTGGCGGGATCCAGTTTTATCATTTATGGTAAATAAAACATAAAGCTTTATTGTACAGCGGTTTCAAATGCAATTTTGTTGTTTATGATGTCTAGTTCAAAAAGTTGGTTTTGTACTTTGTCAAACGTATTTTCTTCAAGTTTCTTTTGAGACCATTCAGTTATTTTTAGCCACTCCCTGATATCTTCAATTTTTTGATGATAGCGCTCAGCAAGCGTCTGGTCAATATTTGGAATCTCTTTAAAGCTAGTAGTTTTATTGTTTATTACCTGTAATAACTGCACAATGGCTTCCGGATTATTATTCAGGACCTCATTGCGTACGGCAATTACAAAGCATGGCCATGGAGTAGGACAGTCGCCAATTCTTCTGAAGATACCTTTGTCTACGATGGGTTTGGTCATGAAATGTTCCCACATAAAATAGTCGGCACGTCCTTCAGTAAGACCTTCGATGGCACCATTAAGCGTGTTTATGATTTCATATTGCAAACTTTTTGTGTCCCAGCCTTCATTTTTAGCATTTACAATAGCCATTAAATGTGATCCCGATCCCAAACGGCTAATAGCTACTTTTCCGTGTTCAACATCGGAAAGTTTTTCATGTTTTGAGCCTGATGCTACGTGAATTCCCCATATCAATGGAGAATCAACAAAAACCTGCACGATTTTGGAGTCGTTACCGGCAGTAATATCTTTTATTATGCCTTCTGTAAGAATGACTGCAATATCAGTACTGCCATCCCGAAGCATCTGGCAAAGTTTGCCTGTCCCCTCAGGTACATCTGTCCACTGCAAATCAATACCTTTTTTAGAGAAATCACCATTTTCTATAGATAGATGCCAGGGTAGGTTAAAATGTTCAGGAACACCGGCTATTTTGAGTTTTGTCATTTGTCAAAGCTTTAAGGGATAAAGGTAATAATAGAATTAGTCGCCTCAAAACTTTTACCATCATAAAAAATCCCTAAACTATAGTAACAGCTTAGGGATCTTTGCAACAATACAAATGGGGAAACTTATCGGTGTTCTACAGAAACAGGATTTTTCATTGTTCCGCTATTGCTGTAGTTTATATGCCATGAAAAAGCCTCTTCAAGTAAATGAGGAGTGTGTCCGCCTCTTAGGCGAGCCCGCTCATAATAACTTTGAAGCTGTTCTTTGTAGTCAGGATGAACGCAATTCTGAATTATCTGAATTGCTCTTTCTCTTGGGGCAAGTCCTCTTAAATCGGCAAGGCCGTTTTCTGTAACCAGTATATCCACATCGTGTTCTGTATGATCAACATGTGAAACCATAGGCAGGATGTGCGAAATGGCATTGTTTTCTTTTGAAACAGAAGGGGTAACAAATATGCTCAAATAGGCATTTCTTGCAAAATCACCCGACCCTCCAATGCCATTCATCATTTTTGAGCCACTAATGTGCGTAGAGTTTACGTTACCGTAGATATCAAATTCTATGGCTGTATTGATAGCTATAATTCCTAATCTTCGGATAACTTCAGGGGCATTACTGATGTTTTGAGGGCGGAGAATGATTTTGTCTTTATAGTTCTCAAAGTTTTGCATCAAATGTTCATAACATGCTTTTGATACTGTAATTGATGATGCTGAAGCAAAATCCATTTTTCCTGAGTCTATAAGTTCAAATGTGCTATCCTGTAGTACTTCGGAGTACATTGTAAGGTTCTTAAAGTTGCCTTTTGAAAAACCGGACAAAACAGCATTGGCTACTTTTCCTATACCTGCCTGAAGCGGTAGAAGTGAGTCTGTCAGACGTCCTGAAGCTACTTCTACTTCAAAAAAGTGAATAAGATGATTTGCTATAGCGGCGGTTTTTTCATCTATTGAAGTAACCTGAGCTGGACTGTCAGGAAGTTCTGTAAATACAATTCCAACTACCTTTTCCGGATCGACCTCTATATATCCTTTACCAATTCTTGAATCTGGTTTGGTAATCGGGATAATGTCTCTTTCTGGATAATTTTCAGGAATAAATATATCGTGTATCCCATTGAAATTATTAGGAATAGAAGTGTTTATCTCTATTATTACTTTGCCGGCAAGTTTTGCAAATGTAGCTGAGTTTCCAATTGAAGTAGTGGGGATGATATTGCCATTTTCGTCTATGGATGAAGCTTCAATAATTGCAAGATCTATTTTAGGAAGATGCTTATTATTTAAGAGCTCAGCGGTTTCACTTAGGTGTTGGTCAATAAATAAGATTGACCCGTCATTTATTTTTTTTCTCAATACAGGGTCTACCTGAAATGGCATTCTTTTATATAGTGCATTTGCATCGGCAAGATCACTGTCGGTAGTATGGCCTAAAGAAGCTCCTGTTATTAAGGTGATGGCTATTTCTTCATTTGCTGCCCGGGCTGCAAAAGCTGGTAAAACCGCTTTACTGTCACCGGCCTTAGTGAATCCGCTAGAACCAACAGTCATGCCGTTTTCAAATAATAAAGCGGCCTCATCTGCTGTTATTATACTATTTTTATAGCCTTCAAATTTTATTCTTTCAATTTCCATAATTCATTATTTTTACTGAAAAAATTGATTATAGTTTAAAAAAATATATCTATAATTTAATTTTTGCAAATTGTCAAGGCAATGTTACAAAAAGGTTTTAATGGCTGTATATTTGTAAAAGACAATTGTTTATTCATTTAAGACATTAGGGTGTATGGCTACGGACAGATATTACTTAACGGAGGTTGATAAGCATTCAGATAGTATTTATTGTCATCATGATTTGATGGGTGAGCTTCTCATTCCGCAGCACTATCATAACAAGGCTCAGTTTCTGTATGTTGAAGGTGGTATAGCTTATGTAAAGACAGATATAAGCACCTATTTTCTTCCTGCCAGGCATTATATGTGGATTCCGCCGGGGGTAAAGCATAGTATTCATCCCAATTCTGAGGATGTAATGATGCGGAATTTATATTTTCCTGTTGAAAAAAAGGATGTTGCTTTTTATGAGGAAGAGGGTATTTATCCGGTTAATGATCTTCTCTTGAATCTTCTGTTGTTTACTAATCGCTGGAAGGGAGATCTGTACAAAGGGAGCAGGAATTATATAGTAGCAAAGGCTTTAAAGGTTTTGCTGCCCGATATTTCGGGTAAAAACCTTTCACTTTCGTTGCCTTTGGCGAAAGATGCAAGGCTTATAAAAATAACTGATTATATAGCTTCACATATTGGCGATGCTATTTCTTTTGAGGATTTAGCGAAAAGATTTGGTTTGAGTACCCGTACACTGCATCGTCTGTTTGTAAAGGATTTAGGTATGTCTTTTATGCAATTCTTTACTATTTCGAGAATGCTGAGAGCTGTAGAGCTACTTCAGGATAAATCTATGCCGGTAAGCGAGGTGGCTTTGGCTGTAGGCTATAATAGCTTACCTACCTTTAGTAATATCTTTTATAAGATGTTAGGACAACGCCCATCAGAGTATGCCAACGGGCGTAATATATTATCGGAGTAGCTTATCCGCCAACTCTTTTTACTTTGTAGCCTTCTTTCGTCAGGAAATCCATGATCTTATCTCGAAAATTCCCCTGAATTATGATTTCGCCATCTTTGGCTGCGCCACCTACGCCGCAAAGCGTTTTTAGTTGTTTAGCTAAAGCTTTCAGGTCGTCGTCATTACCTTCAAACCCTTTTATGATGGTTGCTACTTTTCCGCCTCGGTTCTTTTTATCCAGATGAGCCTCGAGTTTTTGCTGGTTGTTTGGAATTTTTTCCTGCTGCTCATCATTTGATTCGAATTCAAAGTCTTTATTGGTAGAAAAAACAAACCCACCTAAATCGTCTAAACTGCTTAATTTCTTTGCCATAATAGTATTTATGTAAACAAATGCATTAACATCCGCATTCGCCGTAAATTGTTTCTTTAATTATTGTTTTCCCCTTCGATTTAACAGCTATTCGTCCTTTTTGAAGCCATGTATTGTTCTTTTGTAATACTTCTTCACTGTCAACTGTCACTTCATAATCGTCGTTAGTATATATCTTTACCCAATATCCTTCTGCAGCATCAGTGTAGCTTTTTAACTTGAACTGCATCATTTTTCCATTGATGCTGATGTATGCATGGTTGTGATAAGTATCTGCATAAATATATTCGCCTTTAATGAAATCCTCTTTGTTGGCTGAAAAATAACAGGCACAACCGTCAATCTCTTCAGGAAAATCTTTAAAACGGTCTATGATAAATTCTTTTTCAGTACCGCAGGATGTTAGAAGTATTGATAGTAAAACTGTCGCAAAAAGGAGTTTTTTCATATCCCAAAAGTAAAAATAAAAAAGCATCAGACTATTGCCTGATGCTCTTAATATGGATCAAATTATTTTATTTTTTGATAAGCCCTAATTCTACCAGTCGTTCGTAAAGGAAATCACCGGCGGTAATATCTTCGTAAAGCTTCGGTTGCTCTTCGCTGATACAGTTTTCAAGGCAGTTCAGTTTCATTTCTGCTACCGGGTGCATAAAGAACGGGATAGAGTAGCGTGACGTACCCCATAGATCCCTTGGTGGGTTTACAACCCTGTGGATTGTCGATTTTAGTTTATTGTTGGTATGACGTGACAGCATATCGCCAACATTAATAACCAGTTCATCAGGTTCTGCGATAGCGTCGATCCATTCTCCGTCATGGTTCTGTACCTGTAAACCACGTCCCTGAGCACCCATTAGTAATGTAATAAGGTTGATGTCACCATGAGCTGCTGCACGTACAGCATCTTTTGGTTCCTGAGTGATAGGAGGGTAATGGATAGGGCGAAGAATGCTATTGCCTTCTCCTACATAGTTATCAAAATAATATTCGTCAAGTCCAAGATATATTGCCAAAGCCCTTAATACGTAAACACCGGTCTTTTCAAGCATTTTGTAGGCTTCTTTCCCTGTAGGGTTGAAATTAGGGAGTTCGGTAACCTCTACATTATCATGGTAATGCGGATGCCCGTTATAGGTTGAATCCTCAGACAGGTATTGCCCGAAATGCCAGAACTCCTTTAGGTCGCCTGCTGTATGTCCTTTTGCTTTTTCTTTACCGAAAGAAACATATCCACGTTGCCCGCCAATTCCCGGAATCTCGTATTTGTCTTTAACTTCCGATGGTAAGCTGAAAAACTGCTGTACTTCGCTGTAAAGCGAATCTACAAGAGCATCATCAAGAAAGTGGCCTTTTAGTGCTACAAAGCCAATTTCTTCATAGGCTTTACCAATCTCATTTACAAATTTTTGTTTGCGTTGTTCGTCTCCTGACAGAAAATCGCGTAAATCTACGCTTGGTATATTTTGCATGGATAAATGGTCATTTTATGACAGCAAAAGTAGCCATTAATTTTTATTCGCGGTTAAGAGAATGTTATGTTGAATGCTATAAAAAAGGCCCTGAGTATTCAGAGCCTTTTGTTGGGGGATTATATAAAAATACCTCCTGATGCTTCAATACGTTGTCCGTTAACCCATTTGGCGTCATCAGTACATAAAAAGGCTACTACACCTCCAATATCGTCGGCAAGGCCAACACGGCCCAATGGAGTGATGCTTGACAGGAAGTCGTTGATTTCTTTTGTGTCTCTCACACGGCCACCGCCAAAGTCTGTTGCGATAGGTCCCGGAGCCACTACATTAGCCCTGATACCTCTTGGGCCAAGTTCTCTTGCAAGGTAACGGGTAAGTGATTCAACGGCCGATTTCATTGCGCCATAGGCAGATGATCCCGGTTGTGTGAAACGAGCAAGACCTGAAGAAATGTTTACTATACCACCGCCATCATTCAAATAGTTTAATGCTTTTTGGGTAAGCATGTAAACACCTTTATAATGGATGTTTATCATATCGTCCAGTTGTTCTTCGGTAGTTTCGGCAAATGGAGCATAAAGCGCTGTACCTGCATTGTTGATAAGGAAGTCAAAGTTTGAACTTCCGGTATGTTCCTTAAGATGTGAACCAACCTCGCTTAAAAAGCTGTCAAATTCAGCAGGTTTAGAAGTGTCAAGCTGATAAGCAATGGCTTTTTGCCCTAATGACTGAATTTCGGCAACCACTTCGTCAGCTGCAGCTTTGTTGCTGTTATAGGTAAATATTACGTCAAGGCCTTTTTTAGCAAGGGAAATAGCCATATCCCTACCTAGTCCGCGGCTTCCGCCGGTTACTAATGCAATCTTATTTTTTCTTGTTTCCATTTTTATATAATTCTTGTTATTAATTGATGGTACAAAGTTCGGTAAGAAGGGGAGGCGGGTGTTTGCAAATTACAATCCCTGATTTGCAAAATTCAAATCTCAATTATATCCGGTAGGCTAACGGAGCCATTTCTGTCTGTTTTTTAAAGAAGTTAGAGAAATGTGCTACTTCGTCAAAGCCCAGACTATAGGCGATTTCAGAGACATTCCAGTCGGTTTGTTTGAGTAATATCTTGGCTTCTTGTATCATACGTCCTGTTATGATCTCGGTAGTAGTCTTGCCTGTGTTTTCTTTAAGTACCTTATTAAGGTGGTTAACGTGTACCGCCAACCTGTCGGCATACTCTTTAGCCGAACGCAGTATCAGCTTTTGGGAAGTAGACTCAATAGGGAACTGACGTTCGAGTAATTCTATAAACAACGCTATAATACGTTGAGAGGCATTATGTGTTGACTGTATGGTAGTTGCCGGTTGTAGTTTTTGTCCGTAATGAATGAGTTCCAGTACGTAATTGCGTAGCAGGTCATATTTGAATTCGTAATCCGAAGCAATCTCTTTCTTCATTTTTTTGAAGGTAAGTTCAATCTCATCAGCTTCTTCATCGGAAATTTCAAATACAGGATAGCCTCCCGATCTGAAGATAGGAAGTTCATCCAGCATTACGCCGCTTTTGTTCTTTATCATGAAATCATCGGTGAATACAATAAACGATCCCGACTGATTATCGTCCTGAGGTACCCAATGGTACGGGACTTTAGGGGTTGCAAATAATAATGCATTCTTTTGAACATCAATTACCTTATCGGCATATTCAGCACGGTTCCTGCCTCGGATAAGGCTTATCTTGTAATACGCCCTACGGTTATACGGCATTTGGTTCTTACGCTTTACTTCACGAATGGTGTCTGCAATATCAAATATGTTGAAGTGGCCTATCTCTTTGGTTATGCCCGGAGGTAGCAGTGTGTCAATTTCCCTTCCGGTAAAAATGGCTGCCTCTTTATAGAAATCCTCAAGAGTTTTGTTCTCAATATTCATGACTTTGAATTTTGTTGCAAAATTCAAAGGTAGGGAAAACTCAATATTAATTTTTGAAAACTTAGCGAATCAAGAATTTTGTGGTTTACATATTGTATTGTAGTTTTACAATGAAAGTATTAAGTTTTGAGTAAGATAAATAACAAAAAAAGGTACCAAGTAGGGCTTAGGCTTATAGATCTTTTTCCAGAAAGAAAAGATAGTCTATGTGCGTGTGGTTGTCAAGTTGTCTTAACTGGAAGAAAAAAAAGGTGGGCATCTGTAAGTTGTCAGGAATATGCCTTGAGGACTTTTTTGATTATTAAAGGTGATAATTTTACAATAAGACAATTGCTGTATGAAAGAGATCAAGGTTATTGTCGAATCTGCGGTGTACTTACACAGAACTGGGAAGCAGATCACATACTTCCAATTCATTTAGGAGGTGGAGCGTGTGATCTGAATAATTTTCAAACATTGTGTAAGGATTGTCATGATAGTAAGACTTACACTGAATCCCATCTTAATACAATTTCTTCACAGGCTGCTTCAATATTTCCCATTCGTCGCTTGATTGCAGAAGGAGCGGTTTCATACGAATTATTAAAGCAGTCGAATGAAATACAAGTTTTTGGATCCACTTTTTCATCTTCATCAATAATATTAGATCCTATATATTGATGAAGAAGTGTGCTTACAGCTAAACCAGCTTCAGTATCTAAGCGTTGGCTTTCCGTTTTGATAATATGTATCTTAATGCATCCGACTTTGTTTCCTTTTCTTAAGATTATATCAGGAGAAATACTGACTTTTAATCCTTTTATACTTAGATTTCCATTTTTAAGCTGATATTTTGTTTTTTTATAGGAACTCAAATCAGGTAAAGAATGCTTTCGAATTAGTTTAAGAATTAACAGAGAATTGTCTCTATCCTGGTCGGTGATAGAAACAGAAGCTTTAATTTCAGCTACAGCCTTATCTAATATTGATTCATCATAATCTTTAATGATGTAGCGAATTATAGCCTCTCTTGCTATTTTATACACAGAAGTAATAAATGTGTTTGGATACTTTTGATCTTCAATAAGTCTTTTTCTCCTCGCAGGTGTAGCAGTTAAGTATTCACCTAATTTATTTACTGAAAATCTTGGATTTTCGTGAACTTTTTTAGGTCTGACAGTAGTCTTTTTAATCTCTTTCATAAGTCAAATAACATTTATATGGGGGTGAAACACTAAATTACGAACGATATTTTTTTGAATATTAGTTGTTTATGTTTTTTGTTAACAAAATTATTAACAATTATTATTTGGTTTACTAAATTATTCAGAAGGCTTTTTAAATAAATTTTCCTAACATTTTATTTACATCCTGTTATTTTATTACATTTGGGTGCGTTTAATGATTATTCAAAAATCACAATGAATTTCGATAGAAAACAATTAACCAACGAACAATTACTCGATTTATATAAGAAATTAATAAAGCCAAGACTGATCGAAGAGAAAATGCTCATTCTTATCCGTCAGGGCAAAGTATCCAAATGGTTTTCCGGTATCGGGCAGGAGGCTATCTCTGTAGGTGTTACCGCTGTTCTGGATAAAGACGAATACATCCTGCCTATGCACCGTAACCTTGGTGTGTTTACAGGTCGTGATATTCCCTTGTACAGACTGTTCTCGCAATGGCAGGGTAAAGCTAATGGTTTTACCAAGGGCCGTGACCGTTCTTTCCACTTTGGTACGCAGGAATATAAGATTATTGGTATGATATCGCACCTTGGTCCGCAATTGGGTGTGGCTGATGGTATTGCTTTAGCGCATAAGCTAAGGGATGAGAAGAAAGTTACTGCCGTATTTACCGGTGAAGGAGCTACTTCTGAAGGTGATTTCCATGAGGCGCTTAATATTGCAGCTGTGTGGGAGCTACCGGTATTGTTTATCGTTGAGAATAATGGTTATGGACTTTCGACTCCTACGAACGAGCAATACCGTTGCGAAAACATTGCCGATAAAGGGGTAGGTTTCGGAATGGAATCGCATATTATTGATGGTAACAATATTCTTGAAGTATTTACTAAACTGACTGATATTGTAGCTTCACTACGTGAAAATCCACGTCCGGTATTACTGGAGTTCAAAACCTTCAGGATGCGTGGTCACGAAGAGGCGAGTGGCACCAAATACGTTCCTCAGGAATTGATGGATATGTGGGCTATCAAAGATCCGGTAGATAATTATAGAAAATATCTTAAAGAAGAAGGTGTACTTACCGAAGAACATGACGAAGCTTTAAGAGCGGAACTGAAGAAAGAAATTGACGAGAATTATCAAAAAGCTTCTGCCGAACCTTCTATCGAAGCAAGTTTAAGTGAAGAATTAAATGATGTATATAAACCCTATCAATTTGAAGAAGTTACTTCAAAAGATGATAAGGAAAACGTTCGTATGATTGATGCTATTTCGCAGGGACTGAAACAATCAATGGAGCGTCATGAGAATCTTGTGATAATGGGACAGGATATTGCCGAATATGGAGGTGCCTTTAAGATAACAGATGGATTTGTGGCTGAGTTCGGCAAAGACCGTGTGCGCAATACACCTATCTGTGAATCGGCTGTTGTATCGGCCGGTATGGGGCTTTCCATCAACGGATATAAATCGGTTATTGAGATGCAGTTTGCCGATTTCGTATCAACTGGCTTTAACCCGATTGTAAATTATTTGGCTAAAGTACACTACCGTTGGCAGGAAAACGCCGATGTAGTAGTGCGTATGCCTTGTGGGGCAGGAGTACAGGCAGGGCCTTTCCACTCACAGACCAATGAGGCATGGTTTACCAAAACCCCTGGACTTAAAGTGGTTTATCCTGCATTCCCTTATGATGCAAAAGGTCTTTTGGCTACTGCTATCAATGACCCGAACCCGGTAATGTTCTTTGAGCACAAAGCATTATACAGAAGCATTTATCAGGATGTTCCAAAAGATTACTACACAATTCCTTTCGGTCAGGCAGCATTGCTTAAAGAAGGTGAGGAAGTGACTATTATAACTTTTGGTGCGGGTGTTCATTGGGCACTTGAAACGCTTGATAAGAATCCACATATAAAAGCAGATCTTATTGATTTAAGAACGCTTCAGCCACTTGATACCGAAACGATATACAAATCGGTTAAGAAAACAGGTAAGGTGATCGTACTTCAGGAAGATACTTTATTTGGTGGTGTGGCGAGCGACATCTCAGCCATGATCATGGAAGATTGTTTTGAATACCTTGATGGGCCTGTAAAACGCGTGGGTAGCCTTGAGAGTGCTATTCCGTTTACAAAGGCACTGGAAGACCAATACCTGCCTAAGCAACGTTTTGAAACGGCGTTGCAAGAACTATTGGCATACTAACAAAATCCATAAAAATTATATAACACCCTGCTTTGCAAAAAAAAGTGGGGTGTTTTGTTATGGAATCATAGATAAAATCACTTAAAAATTGCCATAAAGGAGGTCGGGTTTTTCTTAACTTTGGGGTATGAGAACATCAAAGATATTTGTAACGGTTGATGCTGTTGTATTCAGGAAATCTAATGCAGGAAACGAGTTGCTTCTTATCAAAAGAAAGAATGAGCCTTTTAAAGGGAAATGGGCTTTACCTGGTGGTTTTGTTGATGAGGGAGAAGATTTGGCTGTTGCAGCCAAACGTGAATTGCTTGAAGAAACTGGTCTTGTTGTGGGTAGCCTTGAGCAGCTTGGTGCCTTTGGTAAACCCGGGCGTGATCCAAGAAGTCATACGGTTTCTATAGCCTATTCAGGATTTGCAGAGGCAGATGCTCAGGCAGTAGGTGCTGATGATGCCGATGAGGCGGAATGGTTTGCTGTTTCAGCTTTACCTGAACTTGCGTTTGACCATGCAGATATCATACAATTAGCTCTTGAAAAACATCACTTATGAGATTTCACACAAGAAAATGGGTAAAACCCGAAGATCTTAACCCTAACGGAACTTTATTTGGAGGTAAATTGCTGGCCTGGATTGACGAAGAAGCAGCACTATATTCTATCATACAGCTTGAAAATCAGCGTGTGGTAACAAAACATATGTCGGAGATCAATTTTATGAGTTCTGCCAAACAGGGTGATATTGTAGAGATTGGTATTGATGTGGTACGTTTTGGTACTACTTCACTGGTTTTGAAATCAGAAGTGCGTAACAAAATGACACACGAAAAGATTATTACCGTTGATAATATCACTATGGTTAATCTGGATAGTTTTGGACGTCCTTCTGCTCACGGAAAAACAAAAATAGAATACGTTAAGGATAGGATATCTAAACCTTAGGCGTCGATATACCCTTTGCCTGAAGGTAGTTCGAATATCTCAAGGTCGAAATAGGCCACTGAAGCAATGATATGGTCAAAAATATCGGCCATAATATATTCGTGGTTTATCCAGCGCTTATCAGAGGTAAATAGGTAAATTTCGATAGGAATGCCTTTCTCGGTTGGCTGCAAGTGACGGCACATAATGGTCATCTCTTTATTAGCTCCGGGATGTGTTTCAATGTAATTGTTGATGTATTTCCTGAAGATACCAAGGTTAGTCAGGTTACGTCCGTTGATGGAAAGAGATTTATCGATACCGTTTTGTTCGTTATATCGGTCAATATCATGTTGTCTCTGGTCGATATAAGCAGATACAAGGTGTATTTTCTTCAGGTCGGCCAGTTCTTCCTTATGCAGGAAGCGCACGCTGTTAGCCTTAATTAGTATGTGTCTTTTAATCCTTCTTCCCGGCGAGCTTTGCATTCCTCTCCAGTTTTTAAATGAATCGGAAATAAGGCTGTAAGTTGGTATTGTGGTAGTGGTATTGTCGAAGTTCTTAACCTTAACCGTTGCAAGGTTGATTTCGATAACGTCGCCATCGGCTCCGAATTTTTCAATCGTAATCCAATCACCTATGCGCACAATGTCGTTTACTGTAACCTGAATACTTGCTACAACTCCAAGGATGGTATCTTTGAATACGATAATAACAATGGCTGAAATGGCTCCAAAGGTAGCCAGTAAGCTTTCCATTTTAATATCGAAAAGCATAAGGATGATTGATGTTATACCAAAAATCCAAAGTATTAGCATTACTACCTGTACGTAGCTATCAATAGGTTTGTCGTTGTAATCCGGTTTCTGCTTAAGATAGTCACCAAAAGCATTGAAGATACTCCTTGCAGTCCAAAGGCTGATGAGAATAATGAAAGTGGTTATACCCTTTGAGAAGATGTATTCCCAGTAGGTAAAATCTTTTAAAGCAACCGGAACGGTTTTATAAATAAAATATAATGGAATTAAGTGGGCAATAAATTTTGAGGTTTTATTACGTACCAAAAAATCATCAAAAGAGGTTTTTGTACTTCTGGCAAGAATAATAAAGCCAAGAATAAATACTCTTTTGGCAATCTTGTCGATAACATAGGCTATAATGCCAATGATAATAAGATTAACTACCAGATTAATGTATATGGCTGTAACATGTCCTAAGCCTATACTTTTCAATAAATTATTTGCCCAATTAAATAGCTCCATTTATTGTATATGAATTTTTAGTTCTCTATATTTTTGAAATACTTATATTCAATATAAAATGTTCCGAAGGGTATAACTGAAGCCAGGCAAATAATTAAATATTTTGAAAAAGGCCACTTCAGCTCGGATTTAAGCATACTGGCAATGATGATGTATACAATAAATAAAAGTCCATGAGCCATACCTACAACGCGAACATACTCGGGCATGTCCCATACATATTTTAATGGCATGGCAATAAACAATAAGGCTAAAAGAGAAACACCCTCCAGGGTGGCAACGATTTTAAATAAGCGAGTCATACTTGGGAGATTAATAGTAAAAGTGCAAATGTAGGATATAGACTTTAGTCAAAAAAACAAATAACAGGCGAAATATTGTTAAAACATAAAAAAAAGCTGTTTGAAAACAAACAGCTTTAAATTATATAACCGATTAATAGAGATTAAAACGCAAGGAACGCTTTGTTGTATTCTCTAAGATCCAGAAGATTATTCTTTTTAGTCAAATCACTGAAAAGTGAGATAAGGTATTCAAGGCTTTCAAGGTTGTTTTCGTTGCCGTTTACAGCATCAGTTACCAATTCTGTTTCCTCGTCTACAGGCTCATCATCAGGAATAGGGATAAGAAAAGCTCCGTTAGCCTCAAGGTGCTCATAAGTAAGACGTAGTGCCTTAGTAAGTACCGGGTTTTGCTCTTCAAGGGAATATTCGCGTAATTTTTTCAGATCGGCAATTAATGTTTCTGCATCGAAGCCTTTCTTAAAAAGGTCCAACTGTATTTTGTTGATCAGTTTTTGTGCACTCGGATTTTCCACAGTAAAAGTTATTTAGTTTTGACTTTGTTTAAAAGGATTGCAAAAATACTACTTTATCTAGTTTTTCAATACTCTTTTTCAGATTTTATTGCTTGTAGCAAAATTAAGGCTTATTTTTGAGAACCATGAGTAAACGCGACCTAAAAAAGTACCTGGCATCATTGCCAAAAGAAGAATTGGAAGATCAAATGCTTTCATTGTATGAAAAGTTTAGTGAAGTAAAAACGTATTACGATTTTATATTCAACCCTAAAGAAGATAAGCTCGAACAGGAAGCTAAGGTCAAGATTGCTAATGAATACTTTCCGGTAAAAGGAAAGCGCCCTAAGTTACGCCGCTCTACAGCACAAAAATATATAAAGCATTTTTTGACAATAGGGGTAGACCCTTATGTTGTAGCCGATGTAATGCTTTACAATATCGAAATTGCGCAAACATATTCTGAAAGGAAAGAATTCAGTTCTTCCACATTTTATAAGAGTATGTTTAATTCATACAAGCAGGCTGTTGAATTTGTGGCAGCTAATGGTATGAACGATAATTTTACAGGTCGCATCAAAAAGATTCTGGATGAAGTTTTCAGGCAACGTTGGGAAAATCGTAAGGAGTTTGAAAGAGTCTGGGATAACTTTGAATAATTAAACCCCTGAAAATAAATCGGGCTGTATATCATTTGTATGAAAGCCCTCTTTTAGTTTACCAACCCTGAAGAGGTTTACTTTTTCATGAGCGAGACGTGTAGGTTCTGGTATTCTGTGTTTTAGTATGCAGGGTTTCATAAATTTTAAACTGTCTTCCACGGATACTTTATGTCCGGGAGAAATATAAACAGGTTTTACATTGTCTTTTGTGCGTACGGCATAGCCTAAATGTTCATTTTGGCTAATAATAGGGCTGGTGCTAAATTTCTCTAGTCCCAAAGGGCTATAGTTTCCATATAGCATATTTTTTGCACAGCCAATCGCGGGATGATTGGTTAAAACCCCAAAGTGTGAAGCAATACCTATACGCCTTGGATGTGTAACACCCTGTCCGTCCAGTATCATAAGGTCAGGCTTTTCAGGCAATTGTTCCCATGCCTGTAATAGGGCTGGAACTTCCCGAAAACCAAGATAACCCGGTACATAAGGGAAAGTGGTTTTAGCCAAAACAAGCGAATAGGACAGTAACTTCATTTCAGGGTAACTCAAAACTACAATGCCGGCATAAACTATATCAGTGTCTTTATTATGAGAAATATCACCAGCGGCTATCGTTGTGATATTTTCGATATCAGTTACCAAAGAAACCTTGTTTCTTAAGTAATTCTGTATCTCGGTGGCTTCGGTTATTGAAGTGGAATCGTAGTTGTACATAATTATTTTCCTTCAAATCAAATTTACTTATTAAAGCATTGATTTCGTGATAGCTATTCATAATGTTTCATTAAATTTTGTTTAAGTTCTCAGAATTATGATTTTCTATGCAGATAAATGTGTGTAAATACCATATTTTTGGGAATTATCATACCTACATGGAAAGAGAAGAAAATGTTGAGGACAGGAAAGAGCTGTACCACTATCAGAAAGACGATATAGATGCTATATTTGAGAAGTTTGAGGGCAAACCGAATAACTTCCACCTTTTATACCAGCTTCCTACGGGAGGTGGCAAAACCGTCATATTTTCTGAAATCGCCCGTCGCTATATTGAAAAATACCAGCGTAAGGTGCTTGTGCTTACACACAGGATAGAGTTAAGTAAGCAAACTTCACAAATGCTTAAAAGCTTTGGGGTTAAGAATACCATTATTGATAGTAATGTAAAGGACCTGCCCGAAAACAATGATTATTCCTGTTATGTGGCGATGGTTGAAACCCTTAATAATCGTCTTAAGGATAAAAAATTCCACATGGATTATGTGGGATTGGTAATTGTAGACGAAGCGCATTATAACTCATTTCGAAAACTATTCACTTACTTTAAGAATTCACTTTTTTTGGGGGTAACAGCTACTCCTTTGAGTTCTAATATAGAACTTCCAATGTATGAGACGTATAGTGAATTAATTGTTGGCGAGCCAATTCAGTCACTAATCAACAAAGGATTTTTGGCTAATGCTCAAATGTTTGGTTATGATGTTGAGCTTACCTCGCTTAAGCTCGGAATAAACGGAGACTATACAGTTAGTTCTTCTGATGAGCTGTATTCGCGTACGGCTATGCAGGATTTGCTATTACAATCTTACGTATCGCGTGCCCAGGGAAAAAAGACATTGATATTTAATAATGGTATAAACACTTCGCTCTATGTTTATGAAACCTTCAGAGCTGCCGGTTTACCTATTAAACACCTTGATAATAAAACACCGGAAATGGAACGTAAAAAGATACTTTCGTGGTTTAAAAAAACTCCGGATGCCATTCTTACTTCTGTTTCAATCCTTACTACTGGATTTGACGAGCCTACAGTAGAAGCAATTATATTAAACAGGGCGACCAGATCTTTAACGCTGTATTTTCAGATGATCGGTCGCGGTTCACGTAAACTGCCTCATAAAGATATATTCACGGTAATTGACCTTGGAAATAATGCGCAGCGTTTTGGCTTATGGAGTGATCCGGTTGACTGGCAATATATATTCAGGCATCCCGAACAATTCCTTGAAAACATAAGAACAGATGCTGAGATAGAGAGTTATCATACGTATAGTATGCCTGACGAAGTAAGAGAAAAGTTTGCCAAAAGCACGGATATATCTTTTGATGTTGAAGAAGAATTCCGTCTTGCTGCTGAACAAAGGCATAAACCTAAGGCTGTTATTGATAAATCGATACAGCAACATGCAGTAATGTGTATTGAGAATGCTGATTCAGTCCCTGAGGCCAGAAAACTTGCCCGGCTTTTAGACCCGGATATTGAATACCGTGTGAAGCAATATGCCAAACTATTAGCAAAGACAACAAAAAATTACAGAGAGTGGCTGATAGAAGATTACAAAAACAGGCTGGGTGTAATGATAGGCAGTATGTTTTATAAATACCATTCTGATGAATAAGGAAAAAGTTATCCTCAGGTGAATTTTATCGTAAATCTGTTATTGACAGCAGTAAAATACCGATTCGCCGAAAAAACTTGCAGCATAAAGAAATTGGCTTTAATTTAATACAATCTTATACTGTTATTACATTTTTAGTAAGTAACTTTAGAATATCCAAAAGAGCTACACCACATTAAAACATTATATATATGGAACGTATTATTATACATACTGAAAATGCAAACGAATATAATGCGCTTTCTTATGAAAAAGCGGCTGCTCAATTTATGGCTGAAAAAGAAGAGAATCAGGAAGTATCATGTAGCTTACTGCTTACGAACCTTTTAAGGAACAATCTGATGCTCTTAAAGTTCAATGAGATAAGTACTATATTATTACTTTAAATGAAATATCATGGGAAATCATCAGGAAAATAGAGATAATAAAAAAGAGATTGGAAATTTATCATTAGGTTCTGAAAGGAATGATCTTAAAAAAAATCATCCGGTTGATGGAATTGAGGAAACCGACAAATATCTTGCTATGGAGCAACAAGGAGTAACCTATACTCATGAAGGTGATCCCACAATAAATTCAGACCAGATGGATTTTACTTCAGAAAGCAGAAAAAGAAAATGGAATGATCTCGGAGGCAACAGTAGAAATTCTGAAGCGTTTAACCAGGATGATTATTTGCTTGATGACAATATAGATCTTGATGAAGATCAAAATAAATCCATATCAAGTGATGATGAGGATTTTGAAGAGACAAATGAACGCTATTAATGATATATTTTTTAGATCCCCAATATATTTATATTGGGGATTTTTTTATTTGAGTTGATATTTTAGTGGCATTGCATGGTTGTATCAAGAAAAATATTAACATTTTGTGTTTTTGTCTATTACTTGTCTATGCTAAATATTTCGTTTTTCAGGCTTTCAGGGCTAAGTTTGTATAACAATTTTACAATAACTGATTTGTTAAAATAGTTTAGGCACGCCCCCGAATACCTATTATTATATTTGATTATTGCAGCTGCATTTATTGCAGCTGCTTTTTTTTAAAAATATTTTATAGGTAATAGATTCATATATTTTTTCGCTGGGAATTTACAGATAATTATAAATGTGCGAAGTAAAAATCCCCTCATTTGAGGGGATTGAGATATTAATATTTTCCGCTTAAGAGTGCCCCACCCATTGGAACTTTAGTATCAAGACCTAGTTTCTTTAGCATTTCATATGTAGTACATACTGCAGCGGATGTAACAGGTATACCTATTTCTTTTTCGATTGCGTCGATTGCTTCAAGTGAAGGCATTTGTACACAGGCCGAAACTACAAGTACATCTACACCTTCAAGATTAAGACGCTTGTAGATATCAAGCAGGTTCATTGGATTCTGAGCAGCAACTTCAAGATTATCAGCAATTTCAAGTGCTATTGAGTCAACTACTTCAAATCCTTGATGTTCTATATAATCAACCACAAGCTGAGTGAGTGGTTTCATGTATGGTGTAATAACAGCTACCTTTTTAGCTCCTAACACGTTAAGCCCATTAATCAGGGCACCGGCACTGGTAACAATAGGAGCAGGGGCATCGTTCTTTACTGTTTCTTCGTAAAGATTGGTTTCAGATACACAGTGGTAGCCACGTCCCATACTCATAATAGCTACAAGACAGGCATACCCCATAACGTCTACACGAGCATCGGAAAGTTCCTGAGCACATTTAAGGCTTTGTGCATCCATCGCCTCTAATTCTTCCTTAGTTACTTTTTTCATCCTCATTCGGCTTGAATGGAATGTAAAACGTTCAGGAGAAATGGTTTCACGCGAGCGTAGTAATGCAGGTATTTCGGTTTCCATAGTAACGTTTGAACTAGGTACTATCTGGCCGATTCTATATGTTTTCTTAGTCATTTTATTATTTATTAAACCTCTTCAGAGTCTACAACGGTATTTCTTAATGTTCCTATTCCTTCAACAGTAGCCTCAACTACGTCGCCGGGCCACATAAATTCCTGTGGACTGCGACCTGCACCAACACCGGCAGGAGTACCTGTAGCAATGATATCGGCTGCATCAAGAGTGAATACTGTGCTTAAATCATGTACAAGGTCGTTTATGTTGAATAACATGAATTTAGTGTTTGAATTTTGTTTCTCAACACCATTTACAGTAAGTCGAAGGTTAAGGTTGTGTGGATCTGCAATTTCATCACGTGTAACAAGTATTGGTCCCATAGGTGCAAAGGTATCCTGACCTTTAGAAACAATCCATTGTCCTGCACGACGACAGTCACGGGCACTGATGTCATTTATAACTGTGTATCCATATACGTGATCCATCGCATTTTCTCTGGAAATATTTTTTCCGCCTTTACCAATGATTACTGCAAGCTCCACTTCCCAGTCAAGTTGTTTGGTAATCTTTTGGTTGTGGATGATATTAGTTTCAGGTCCGGTAACCGCAGTAGTCGGCTTAGAGAAGATTACAGGCTCCTGTGGTAATTCCTTTGAAGTGTCAAGCGTACGGGCTGATTCTGCAACATGTTCTGTATAATTAAGCCCAATTCCGAAGATATTCTTACGAGGTCTTGGTATTGGTGCTAATAATGTAGCGTTGGCTAATGGGATAGAACATTCTTCCAGTTCTTCTTTTGTCGCTGTATTGATAAGGCGAACGGCATGGTTAATCCCATCAATACCTAAGTCGATAAAGTCTAGCATATTGTCAGGAAGCAAACTTTGTTTGATGTGCCCTAATTTCTCCGCATCAATAATCATCTGCTCTTCAATAAAGCCTAAACGGGCAGGGGTATGGTTTATTCTGTAAGTAACTAATTTCATTATTTACGTTTGTTGTATTTATTCTGTATTAATCTATTTTTTGGTAACCATCAGGATGTTCCTTCTCCTGGTATAATCCTAACGACTGAATAACAGGCAGATCATTAAAAGAGAAAAGACAGGCATCTTCAGTTTCAGAAAGATTTACGTGCTCATGATATGCCCATGAAGGCACGCAGAAAATATCACGTTCTTTCCAGTCAAATCGTTTACCGTTGATAATTGAGTAACCATGGCCTTTGGCGCACTGGTATACAAAAGATCCGGTATGTTTATGGGCTTTGGTATGTTCACCGGCTCTTAGCAGTTGTATAGATGCTCCCATGGTCTGCATTACATGACCTCCGGTTACTGGATTGGTATAATGCATTAGAATACCGTCAAAAGGAGAACCATCATTTACTTTTGCAGCCTCTAATAATGCAGGGTATACTTTTTTCCATGAATATTTAAAAAGAGGAGAGTAGGGTTTATTCCAGACAATATCAGCCGGAACTATACCTGCACTGCTACCATAAGTCATCGGTAAATGATTTACAGGTGCAACCAATGGTTGTTTACCATCATAAACAGCATAATCGTTGGCTTCCAGCGCATTTACAAGTGGAATATCAAGTCCATCCTGCCAAATACAGGTTTTACCGCCTTCTTCTACGCCATGTTCATGCCAGGTACTGTTTGGGGTAATAACAAAGTCATTAACCTCAAGCATGATCTTATTACCATCAACAACAGTGTAACCACCTTCTCCTTCCATAATAAAACGTAGGGCTGAGGCTTTATGCCTGTGTGCAGATGTGCTTTCACCCGGGCGTGTAACCTGAATTCCGGTATATAACCATCCTACAGCAGCGCTAACGTCTTTACGTTTGTCGTTTACAAGGTAAACAACACGGCGTCCTGCCTGTTCAGGAGTAACCAGTTCGGATGATTTAAGAACAAGTTCTCGTAGGTTCTCATACTTCCAAAGCATAGGTACTGATGAAGAACGTGGTTCCCATGGCTCAATATCGTTAGCTACAGTCCAGAGTGCTCCCGCACCAAGGCCTTCAAGTTCTTTATAATAGGCTTCCAGTTCAGGGGTATCCTGAACACGGGCACGGCCTAATACGCTATCGTCATATTTTTCTTCCATATCAAAATGGTTTTGTTTTTATTCTTCTGTATCTATGTAATTACCGTCTGAACAATAATCATTATAGTATTCGACAATATCTTTAATATTCTTAATGCTGAATTCGTTCCTGTCCAGTTTCTTTTTTATGCCTGAACAATCTTAAAGTATTCGGCAATTTTTTTCTTGTTGGCTCCTAATACAGTTAATTTAGATTCACTTTCTTTTTTTACCATATAGATTGTTGTATCCCATTGTTGTGATCCGGGTCCGAATACATTAGAAGCTGTATTTGTTTTTTCTTCAACATATAAATTTACTTTTCCTTCAGTAATAAGTTCTAACAAACGATATTTGATATTGTTCTCATTACCAATTTTTACAAAAGCAAAAGTTTTGTATCCTTCAAATCCCTGAAGTTCAATTTTATCAACCATTTCGTAGTCCCATTCATCTGCTTTTTCGTCTTTAGAGAATCGAAACAGGATTTTGGGTTCTACTTCTGTGTTTAAAAATCCTTTTGTTTTAATTTCTCCATAGCCTATAACTGTGGTGCCATCTTTAAAGAATAGTTTAGCTTCCTGATCCTGAGCAATCGAATGTAACGTGCAAAATAAGAAAAACAGTAATAATCGCATATATTATATGTTGATAATTAATGTGTTATATTTCTTCATTTCCTGTAAAAGTAATATTTTTTCTTGGGGCAGTATTTACCCTAAGATCGAAGATGTCAAAACGGTTGTAATGCCCCAGTATATCATGCATCTGCTTTGGCTGGATGCATTTAGATAAATCGATATCAGCATACACAATGCCTTCTTCATCAATAAGTGGTTCACCGATAACGGCACCATTTGGTCCAATAACACCTGAGAATGCGCTGTTCTTACGGGTAAGCAGTTCTTCAGCGTTAGGTACATCATCTTTCATAGCATCAATAATCTCTTTAGTGATTGTTGAGCATGATACTATGGTAAATAGCTTTCCTTCAAATGAATGTGCCGCTGCCCTGATCTTAATTGCCTCGGCCATGTTATAATCCGGTGGCGCTACAGGTAACGAAATATAATTGGCAATGTGTATCAGTTCTCCTTGTGACAGTAGGGTAAAACGAGCCAGTGTATTGGTGTTCTCGCCACAGGCTAATGTACCAATAGGCCCGATTTCAGTATTGTATACTTTAAGTGATGAACCATCACCACCTGTCCACGTGAGCTTTTCAGCCCAGGTTGGAACCAGTTTACGGTGTTTGCCTACAAGATTTCCATTATTATCAATAATTAGGTTGGTGTTGTATAGTTCGCCAAAACTTTGTCCGCGTTCGTTTACACCAATCACTATATGAATATTATTCTCTTTAGCAGCTTCGCAAATACGGTCAACTTCAGGTCCAGGAACCGCTATAGAGTTTATATATAGCTGCTCGTACCATTTACTGCCCTGAACAGGTGTCATTATCCAGTTCCAATACGGATAACCGGCAACAAATACTTCAGGAAAAGCAACTAAAGAGGCACCGTTTCCGGCGGCTTCTTTAATAATCGAAATTGACTTGTCTACAGTAGCATCAACGTTTAAGAAAACAGGGGAGGCCTGTACTGCAGCTGCTTTAAATTTTGATAAATTCAACATGCTTTTAATTTTGAATTCTGTATTTTTCAAGGATCGCTCTCATTTCTTCCGTGAAAGGACTCGATTTTATATCGCCTCTGTCATTCAGGAAATCTACTTTTACAAGCGTTACCTCTCCTTCAAGGCAAACAGAGCCGTCTTCGTGCTCAAATTTGAACCCGCAGTTCATTGAAGATCCCCCCAGATTTTTGATCCAAAAATATTTTGTCAGCTCATCACCTAAGCGTGCTGCTTTTTTAAACTGTACTTTTAGATCAACCGTAGGTATTCCACCGGTTTTATGAATGTTTTTGAAAGGCATATTTAATGCTTCCTCATAAAAATCTTCTACAAGGCAGTTCAGCATTTCCAGAAATCGTGGATAGAATACTATTCCTGCATAATCTACATGCTGAAAGCGAACTTTTTCTTTCTTTATAAATGCGTTCTCCATTAGGATTGTAATGTTGTTTTAAGTTTAAATCGCTGTATTTTTCCTGTTTCCGTTTTTGGCAGGGAATCCATATAGCGAATTTCTCTTGGGTATTTATAGGGTGCTGCAACCTGCTTAAACCAATCCTGTATGGTTTTGGTTAAAGCATCGCAGGCTTTTTCTTTATCTTTTAATACTATGTAAGCGCATACCAGCATACCTCGGTTTTCGTCAGGAAGTCCCACAACGGCACATTCGGCGATATCTTCGTGGGTAAGCAGTACGCTTTCAACCTCAATTGCTGCAATGTTGTAGCCTGATGAAATGATCATATCATCTCCACGGGCTACAAACCAAAAGTAACCATCTTCGTCCTGACGGAAGATGTCTCCGGTAATATTCCAGCCGTTTTCTACATATTCCTTTTGTTTTTCAGGGCTGTTCAGGTATTTACAACCTGTAATACCACGAACTGCAAGTCTTCCCGGTGTGCCAACAGGGAGCTCATTTCCTTTTTTGTCAACAATCCTGGCTTCATAACCTCGCACAGGTAATCCTGTTGCACCTTTACGCATATTTTCCTCATTAGAGGATATAAAGATATGTAGTATTTCAGTTGAGCCAATACCATCAATTATTTTCAGGCCTGTAGCTTCGTACCAGTCTTCCCATACTTTTAGTGGCAAAGTTTCTCCTGCCGATACACATTTGCGTAGTGATGAAATATCAAATTCATTTACTTTGGTAGTCAATACTCTCCATGCGGTAGGTGCAGTAAAGCAAATAGTTACCTTAAAATCTTGTATAGCTTGTAATAACAGTTCCGGTGAAGGTTTTTCTATCAGGAATGTTGATGCTCCATAATAAAAAGGGAACAATACCAAGCCTCCAAGACCAAAAGTAAACCCAAGCGGAGGACTACCTGTAAAAACATCATCAGGTGTAGGCTGAAGTGAATATTTTGGGAAAGCTTCACATATCAATAATATGTCTTTATGATAATGCGAAGTCATTTTAGGTTTTCCTGTCGTTCCTGATGTAAAACCTATTATAGAAAGCGAATCTGATTTTGTTGGATAATTTTTGAACACCTTTGGTTTGTTACCCATCAGGGTTTCAAGTTTTGAAAAACCTTCACCTGAACCATCAAATGTTATTACATGTTTCAGGAATGGCGATTTTACTTCCATCATAGCATCTTCAAGCCTGTAATCACAAAAAGCATGTGATATTTCGGCACTATCCACCATTACGGTAAGTTCTTTTTCACGTAGTAAAGGCATAGTGGCCACCACGATTCCTCCGGCTTTTAGTATACCAAACCAACAGGCAACATACATGGGATTATTTGCCGAACGTATCAGTACTCTATTGCCTGGTTTAAAATCAAGGTTTTCAGTTAGTACATGGGCAATTTGATTTGCTTTTTCATACAAGTCGTTAAATGTCCATGTTATATCAAAGGTACGAATAGCAATCCTGTCGCCGTTCCCCTCTGTAATATGTCTGTCTAAAAGCTTTTCCACACAGTTAAGATCTTCCGGAAACTCAAAATCCGGATGACCTGTAAAGCACTCTGCCTGTAAAGAAGCATGAGGCAGATGGTTGTGTGCAAAATTATCTTCGTAATGTTTCATCACTATAGCGTGTTATTACTTTTTATGAGTTACCGGTTTAAGTGCTTTTTTCATTCCTTCAACAGCTTTACGTTCACCAGCTTTATATGGATAGTGGTGCGACGCTGCCGACATATATTGTTTTGGTATACCCACTGATTGCAAGTCATTAGCTCTGTAATGCTCATACGCCTGGGCATTTCGTACAAAAGAAGTGTCAAGCAATAGTGTTTTACCAAGCGCTACCAAATCAGCACGCCCGTTTAGCAATATGGTGTTTATCTGGTCAATATCCTGAATATACCCCGCAGTAATTGTTGGTATATGTACTTCGTTACGCACCATATCAGAGAAAGGTGTCTGCCACATTCTTCCAACAGCCGGTTTTTGATTTTCAACAGTTAATCCTGTTGATACATTTATGATATCCGCTCCTGCATCTTTAAATGCCTGTGCAATGATCAAAATGTCTTCTTCTGTTATTCCGCCTTCAGCCCAGTCAGATGCCGAAATACGAACACTCATTGGTTTATTTTGTGGAAATGCTTCGCGCATTGCCTTAAATACTCTTATCGGGAATTTAAGTCTGTTATGTACGTTTCCTCCAAATTCATCTGTTCGGATGTTGGTTAGGGGAGAAAGGAAAGAAGCTAATAGGAATCCATGATGCGCCTGTAGCTCAATCATATCAAATCCTGCTTTTTCAGCATTCTTAGTGGCATTGACAAATTCTGCTTTTATGGCATCCATATCAGCAATAGTCATTTCTCGTGGAGTTGCCATTTTACTATTAAATGGAATAGGAGAGGCAGATATTAGTTCCCACATATTTTCTACAGGACTTCCGGCATCTTCCCAAGGAAACTGTACAGCTCCTTTACGGCCAGAATGTCCTAATTGTATACCTATTTTGGAAGTACTGTTGTTATGAATAAAATCAGTTATTCTTTTCCATGCAACTATTTGTTCTTCAGAATAAATACCCGGACAACCTAAAGTTATTCTCCCATCAGTTGCTATAGCTGTTGCTTCAGTAAGAATTAACCCTAAACCTCCTGTGGCTCTTGATCCATAATGCATAAGGTGCCAGTCCGATACAAGCCCGTCTTTAGCAGAGTATTGTTCCATCGGACTCATAACAATACGGTTCTCTACAGTCATTCCACGTAATGTGAAAGGAGTGAATGCCGGTGAGGTATTTTCAGGTGTATTGATTGCGGTATTAAATTCCGCTTGTACTTTCTGAGGAAAAGAAGGATCTCGCAGCGCAAGATTCTCAAAAGTTACTTTCTTGGCTCTTGTCATTACACTAAAAGCAAATTGCTGGAAAGGATGTTGGATATGCCTGTCCATATGTTCAAACCAGTCAAGAGATACATTTGCAGCATGCTGAATCATTTCAACACGGTTACGGCGTAACTTTTCATAATTAGCAAATACTGATGGGATGTCAGTTTTGAATTTTATGACTGAATCTGCAAGTGCTATAGCACATTCCATTGCCAGCTTTGTTCCGGAACCGATAGAGTAGTGGGCGGTAGCCTTGGCATCACCCAATAGGACAATATTGTCTTTACTCCAGTTTTTATTAGTAATGGCAGGGAATTGTCTCCAGTGCGAACGGTTGGAAATCAGTCCATGCCCATCAAGTTCTTCTTTAAATAGCTCTGAAAGCTTTTTAATAGTGTCTTCCTCATCTGTAACACTAAAACCGGCTTTTTGCCAGGTTTCGTCTGTAGTTTCAAAAATCCATGTACTCATTCCTTCCTCATATTGATAGGTATGAGCTACGAAAGTGCCGTAAGGTGTGGTTCTGAAGAAATAGGTAAACGCATCAAGTGGTCGGGTAGAACCCATCCATACGAAACGATTATTTTTCATCTCGGTTATAGTTCCAAAATCAGAAGCAAATTTTTCACGTACACCGCTATTTATACCATCTGCAGCAACTATTATGTCTGAATCTGCAAATTGGCTTAAATCATCAACATTAGCCTCAAAATGAAGATTTACACCTTCTTCACGGCAACGCTGCTGTAACAATTGAAGTAATGTTTTTCGTGAGCAACCACAAAAACCATTTCCTGTGATGCGGACTTTTTCACCATCACGAGCAACATCAAGTTCATCCCAATATGCGAATTTAGTGCGTATTAGTTCATATGATTGAGGGTCACGTGTAAGGAATTCACTCAGTGTTTCATCTGAGAAAACCACGCCAAAGCCAAAAGAATCATCGGCTTTATTGCGCTCGTAAATATCTATGCTACAATCAGGCATTGCTTTCTTTAGCAGGATTGAAAAGTACAATCCGCCCGGTCCACCGCCTATAACTGTTATTTTCATTTTATATAAAAGGTCTTTTAATTGCAAAAATTTCTCCCAGCTTAGCGTAATTATAGCCTGCCAGGCGGGCTATAGGACGATAAGTTTCCATGTTTATCTTGTAGTCCGGTAATAAAACTGATTCATCAACATGAAACATTACAATGCGTCCGATCATGATAGTTGCACCACCATCTTTATGGTCTTCAAGATTATAATGGTGTACGAGTTCACACTCAAATGATATTGGACTTTCTTTTACTCTTGGAGGGTTTATCAGGTCTGATGCTATTGGTGTAAGTCCGGCAAATTCAAATTCATTACCATCAGGAGGAAGGTTTACCGACGTTGCATTCATTGCTTCCACTAATTCTTCTGTCGCCATGTTTACCACAAATTGCTTTGTTTCTAAAACATTGTTTAGCGTGTCTTTGTTAGTGTTGCCACTTCGGACAGTAGAAAACATTACGTGTGGAGGATCTTCGCCTACAGCATTAAAAAAAGAAAAGGGAGCCAGGTTTAAATTACCATCTTTACTTATAGATGAGATCCATCCTATAGGGCGTGGTATAACTGAACCTGTCAGTATTTTGTAAACGTCTTTTTGGCTAGTTTGTGCCGGATCTATTTTCATGATCAAAAAAATGAATACTGCAAATAAAAGAAAATATGTGGTCTTATTTTAAAGATTTTTGTTATAAAATATAGTCTACGTAATTAATATTTAAAATTTATATAAATACTAATTGATTTTCAGATGTATTGTAAGAATATGAAAAATAATAATAATTCAATATAAATATATAATTATTGATTATTTATGGGTATTTGTACTGTTTTAGATTTTTAATGTTAACTAGTTATGTATTGGTCTTATCTTGAAGAACAATGTTTAGTTACTATGATTAGAATGTTAACCAAAACGATAATAATATCTGTAAAACTATTTATATTTGTTTAAGCAAAATCAAAACAATTTTATGTCATTAACAGATAAGAAACCCCTAGTTATCTCTGACTTTACAGTTCTTTTTTTCATTGTCTTAATTTTGGCAACTGATTTTTTGCCTTACTTCAAAACAATTGAAATAATACATCCTCAATTTTTATATCTTTCTGTTATAAATGTACTTATGGGACTGTATTTTTATTTTAGCCCAAAGGATATTATTAATAATAGTTTCGCTGCAGTAAAGAAAAGTAGGTTAGCTCTTTTTTATCTCGTTTTTGTAGTCATGTGTGGTGTGTCTGTTTTTGCTGCTAAAAATGTTTCTCTGGTGTTTACCAATCTTACTGAGATATTCATTGTATTTGTATTATTTGTAAATCTCAGCATTTTATTAAAAGACAAACTCAATGTTTTTTATAAAATAGTTTTTGTTATTTGTGTAAGTACATTTCTGCAATCTTTCAATGAACTCTATGATGCATTTGTACACGCCAATAAAACCTCTGTTATTGAAGGGCTTGGACAATTAAAATGGAAAACAGGTAATATTAACATACTTGCCGCAAGTATGAGCATAAAAATTCCTTTTTTATTGCTTGGTATTACTCAATTTTCAGGTTATAAAAAATGGTTTGTAACAGCAACTTTATTTTTGGCTATTTTAACTATACTGTTAACCGGAGCAAGATCAGGTTTGATAAATCTTTTTTTAGTGTTCTCTATTTATATTATTTATCTGTTCAAAACTAATCCGGTTTCTAAAACAGTGTTTTTGAAGCTAACTACATTGCTTTTGCCATTGGTTTTTTCTATTGTCGTTTCAAATTTGGTTTTTGCGAAAACTAGAAATGTGAGTGAAAGATATAGCTCAGTTACTAAAAGAATAGAACAGATAAAGACTAATGATGCTTCTGCAAAAATGAGGCTAACGATGTGGGATGATGCTTTAAAATTATGGCAAAGCAGTCCTGTGTTAGGAATAGGTTTGGGTAATTACCGTATTGAATCTATCCCTCACGAAAGCAAGTCCATAGACAGTAGCATAGTTAGTCTGCATGCCCATAATGATTTTCTGGAAATATTGTCTGAAACAGGGTTGATTAATGGTATTATATATTTATCGCTTTTTGTCTCAATATTTTTTATAAACCTTACTAGAGTCATAAAATCGAAAAATGAATTAAATAGAATAATAGCTTTAATAACCTTACTTTTAGTTATAGTCTATGGTGTTGATTCAATGTTCAACTTTCCAATGTATAGACCAACTATGCAAATCTTTATGAGTTTATTGTTTGCATTTACTGTTATAAATAGTCATCAGCTATCTGATAATTCAGTAAGTGTTAAAAGTTTAAATCCTTCAGCTCTTATCATAGTAATTTCTTTAGTAAGTACTTTCTCAGCATATATTGTTTTTAAAGCTTCTAATCTCGAATATCTTATTAAAACAGATGACATTAATGTAAAAGCAAGTGGTGTTTTAAATGGGGATGAAGTAATTAGGCGCCTGCCTCTATATCCTAATGTTTTTGGATCTTCGGAATCATTTTTAGAATATGCAGGGATTTATTATTTCAGAGAAAAAAAATATGATAAGGCAATTGAGTGTTTAAATAAGGCCGACAAAATAAATCCTTATCTGGGAAGAGTCGATTTTTATAAACATTTAGTTTTTGAAGAAAAGGGAAATGCGGACAGTTCATATTATTGTGTAAAAAGAGCTTTTTATTGGCGTCCAAAAAATGCCAGCTATTATAATAAATCAATTAATGTTGCCGCATCAAAAAGAGATACCCTTGAAATATTGAAAGAACATGATTTGTTTGCTAAATATACTAACTCTGCTTTAGCATGGAAACAAACAGGCCAGGCATTGCAAAGTGCCGGATATAGTCGAAATGGGTTACATAAATTCATAAATAGCGGACTTAAAGTAATGCCTAATGATTCCATTTTAATCCGACAGCAAAAGGATTTCATGGTAACAGACCAACTTGTGGAAGGTCAGAAATATGCCTCTATCGGAAATCCTGAAAAATCGTTAGCATGCTATAAAAAAGCACTTCAGATAGATCCGGGAAATATATATGCGATTCAAAACATTGGCTTTCATTATTTTAATAATGGACAAATAGCAAAAGCAATTGATTATTTTCAGAATGCATTAAAGAAACCCGGGTTATATGATGGTCATACGGAGTACTATACAGCAGTCAGTTACATGAAGTTGAATAATCTAGAAAAAGCTTGTGAATATTTTAAGCTTGCTAAAGAGAGAAATTACCCGATGAAAGAAGATGAAATAAATAAAATTTGCAGATAATATTTCGAAAATAGACTGAGGGTACGATATTTCTTAAAAAGAATTAAGGAATAATTTTAAGATGTGTATATTTACTAAACATAGATTCTTTCCAATTTAAACATTAATACAATAATGAGTTATTATCAGATAAAAAGCTTAGAGCAATATTTTAAGCATTATAATAAATCCATCCGAGAGCCTAGGAAGTTTTGGGATAAAATAGCCGATGAAAATTTCACATGGTATCAAAAGTGGGATAAAGTAGTTGAGTTTGATATGCAGGAAGCCGATGTAAAGTGGTTTGTTAATGCAAAGGTAAATATTACTAAAAATTGTATTGACAGGCATTTGGCAAAAAGAGGAGGGAAGACGGCAATTATTTTTGAACCCAATAACCCAAATGAAGAGGCAAAACATATTACATACAATGAATTGTATGATCGTGTTTCGAGGATGGCTAATGTGTTAAGAGATCAGGGAATAAAAAAGGGAGACAGAGTTTGTATTTATCTTCCAATGATACCGGAACTTGCAATTTCTGTATTAGCTTGCGCCAGAATAGGTGCAATACATTCTGTTATTTTTGCTGGTTTCTCTGCATCAGCTGTTACAAGCAGGATTAATGATTCGGGATGTAAAATGGTAATAACTTCTGACGGTGGATATAGAGGCAGTAAAACAATCGAATTGAAAAGTATTGTTGATGAAGCTCTTCAAAAATGCCAGTGTGTTGAGAATGTATTGGTCGTAAAAAGAACCAATTCTGATATAAAAATGCAGGAAGGCCGTGATAAATGGCTTCAGCCTTTGATTGATGCTGCAATACCGAACAATGTAGCGGAAATTATGGATGCTGAAGATCCTCTTTTTATTCTGTATACGTCTGGATCTACCGGTAAGCCTAAAGGAATGCTACATACTACAGCCGGCTATATGGTCCATACCGCTTATACTTTTAAAAATATCTTTGCTTATGAGGAAAATGATGTCTATTGGTGTACTGCTGACATTGGATGGATAACAGGACATTCATATATATTATATGGCCCATTGCTTAATGGTGCTACAACGGTACTTTTTGAAGGCATTCCATCATATCCTGATTTCGGTCGTTTTTGGGAAGTAATTGATAAACATAAAGTAACACAGTTTTATACTGCGCCTACGGCAATCCGTTCTCTTGCTAAAGAGAACTGGGAATGGGTTAACAAGCATGATCTAAGCACTCTAAAAGTTATTGGTTCAGTAGGAGAACCAATAAATGAAGAAGCTTGGCACTGGTATAATGACCATGTTGGTAAAAAGAAATCACCAATTGTTGATACATGGTGGCAAACAGAAACCGGAGGGATAATGATATCACCAATCCCGTTTGTAACACCTACAAAACCTACTTATGCAACATTACCATTACCTGGTATCCAGCCTGTTCTAATGGATGAGCTTAGAAATGAGATTGAGGGAAATCAGGTAGTTGGAAGTTTATGTATTAAATTCCCTTGGCCTGGAATGGCCAGAACAATATGGGGAGATCATCAGCGTTTTAAAGAAACTTATTTTTCTACTTTCCCGGGTAAATATTTTACAGGAGATGGTGCATTAAGAGATGAAGTAGGGTATTACAGAATAACAGGACGTGTAGATGATGTGGTAATAGTTTCCGGACATAATCTTGGTACAGCACCAATTGAAGACGCTATAAATGAGCATCCTGCAGTAGCTGAGTCGGCGATTGTTGGCTTCCCACATGATGTGAAAGGGAATGCACTTTATGGATTTATTATCCTGAAAGAATCCGGGGCCGGACGTGACAGGGAAAATCTTAGTAAAGAAATTAATGAGCATATTTCCAGCCATATTGGCCCAATTGCAAAACTGGATAAAATTCAGTTTGTATCAGGTTTGCCTAAAACGCGTTCTGGTAAAATTATGAGAAGGATTCTTAGAAAAATAGCTGAGGGTGATTTTTCTAATTTTGGGGATACAACAACATTGCTTAATCCTGAAATTGTAGACGAAATTAAAAATGGTAAATTATAAAAGAAAGCAGTCTTATGGCTGCTTTTTTGTTTTTTAAACGCAAAATTATGAAACTATTTTTTGTACAAGGCCTGGAATACACATTTCATTTCAATAATAAAGTTATTGATGCTTTAACTGAAATCAATAACCCGCCTGTAAAATCAGTAAAACTGATTAATCATATTGTTAACTCGCATGAGATATGGAATTCAAGGATTGAAGATAAAAATTACAATGTTGATGTTTGGGGAATAAGCCCTCTTCAGGATTTGAAAGCAATTAACGAAGTGAATTATTATAATTCTCTTGCCATAATTGGTAATTTAGATTTTGATAAACAAATTACATATACTAATACTAAAGGACAAACTTATATTAATAGTATACAGGATATTTTATTCCATGTAATAAATCATTCCACATACCACAGGGGACAAATCGCTTCAGATTTTAAAAATAATGATATAACGCCTTTAGTGACAGATTATATTTTTTATAAAAGATTGGAAATTTAGTCTCTGATACCCAATTTATTTCTTAGTTTTAAAAAAATAAGTGATGTTATATATGCGTTTCCGGATGCTGTATGCATTTCATTTTTTTTAACCTTAAGCATATCACAAACTTCATCAAGGCTTGATTGAGAATCTTCCGGTAAATTCTTCCATCTTTGATACAAAACGTTTGTATCCATAAATTGATTCCTAACCCTGCCTAAATCCAGACGTTTTAGGGCGAGATTAAGCATCTCAATATCAAGATTTATATTATGTCCAACCAATGTAGAGTCTTTTATAAAATTTAGAAAGCGAATCATTGCTTCTGCTTCTACAACTTTTTCTGCACTTTCTTTTATTACTGTTTTTTGAGAGGTAGGTTGTGTAGTGAATTTTTCCTGGAATAATACAACTTCAAAAAAATCACCTACAGCAATAGAATTATTACTTAATCCAATTGCTCCAATAGATAATATTACATCTTCTTTCCAGTCCTGACCGGTTGTTTCCATATCAAAAACTACATAACGCTTTTCAATGTTTCCTTCATCATTATCGAAAAGGGAAACATAATTTTTCCAGAATTGCGGGAGATTATTTCCAGTAAGCCAGTCAAATGCCATGATTAATTGATATAAGTTATAGAGAATCTGTTTTTAATAATATCCTGAATTTCATTAATTGGCTCAATAAAATTTTTAAGTTTTCCTTTATCGGTTTTAGATAGTTCATTTATATCGATGTATCTGCCGTCAGAATCATTAGTCAAACCTTCTTCGGTCCTAAAGCGCATAAGTGTGTTAAAGGCTTCAGCGCATTCTTCGTAAAGCTCTGCGTTTTTTGGTTCAAGCTCCGCAAGTTGTTTAAAACGATGATAAGTATTTGTTACTTCAAGTAAATTATGGCTTAATGCTAATGCTCTTGCAGAATCTATTAAGGGCTCGAGAGCACGGGATTTAATATCAAACTTGTCTTTATGATCACCATCACCTTCAAGTAAAAACTGTCTGAAAAAACCCAGAGCAGGAGGATTTCGAAGAGTATCAGCCGCAAGAAATCCGAAGAACTTTTTATTATGCCCCATATTATTTCGGATATTTTCCATTAATGCATCTTCAATATCCGGAGCGCCATAAATAAAGTCAAAATCAAAAAAAGCTGTACTAACTTCAACTCCTTTTTCAGCTGGGGTATTAATCCAGCTGTTGTATTGTTTTATCCAGCCTGACAAAGATTTACACCAAAGTGAATTGCTTGCAAGTAATCCCTTTGGAGATGGTTCGTAGCCAACCTTTTCAAGAAATTCATTTACACTTTCTGCCAATTCAAGAAAATATGATTTTACATTATCATAGATTTCAGGCTCAACATCTTCAAAAATTAAAGCGTTACCCTGATCCGTTTTTAATAATTGTTCTTTTCTACCCTGGCTACCAATATTTACCCAGGTAAAGAGAGCAGGAGGAGGGGTTCCCATTTTTTCCACTGACAATTCTATTGCCCTTCGCGTTAGTTCAATATTTATTTCTGCTACAATATTTGATATGTGTGAAATAGGAATATTAGTATCGATTGAATTCTGGATAAGGTCGGTAAGTTTTTCGCGGACATATTTCAGTTCTTTAGCATTACCGGCCCGGCGTGTTTGTTTTAAAAGCACTCCGGGAGTATTTGATTGGGCAGCAATAACATCGTGTTCACTAATTATACCTGTTATGACAGATTTATTACTACCGTCTTTTGTTACACATAAATGACCAACGCCATGTTTGAGCATTACCATTTGCGCTTCCGCTACAGAAATATTTTCCGGTACGGTTATTACAGGACTTTTCATTATTGTTCGGGCATCTATATCAATAGGATATTGTCCAGTTGCAATTTTTGCTCTCAAATCCCTGTCTGTAATTATACCTATTGGTAATTGGTTTTCTTCTATAATTACACTTCCAATAGCACTGTTAGCCATTGTTTTAGCAATAAATCTCAAAACGTCATCGGGATTGGCAGTAATAGGATTTTTTGTGTATTTAATAGGCTGATAGTATTGTAAGTCGGCAACCTGATCGCTAACAATCATATTTTCCGATATAAGCTTACCTTTACGTTCTTTATCGTATGGATTGCGTGTTTGAGAAGCGAAACTCTCCAGGAAAAAAGAAAGAATGTTTTGGTTTGAGACTATATAAGGTTCAAAAAAAGCTATAGGGATTGCAATGATGATAGACTCTTCTCTGGATTTTGCAGACATTAAGTAGTCTTCTTTTGCAAAATAAGGTCTTAACCCTAATATATCACCTTCATCACATTTATCAATTAATGTTTCTTCAGCATCAGAAGTTATTGAAAGACCAATAGCCCCATTTTTAATAATATAAAAATCATTGTGAACTGAATCTCCTCCTTTAAATAATATCTGATTCTTATCAAGATAAATAATTCTTGATTGTTCAGCTATATTTACAAGTTCAGCATTTTCGAGTATTTCGAAAGGAGGGAAGTGTTTCAGAAAATCAGCAATACTTTGGGCGACAGGGTTTTTCATATATAGATCAAATGAGATTTAAAAGTAATGTTTTTTGCGAATCTATAAAAGAAAATAGCTACAGTAAAAATCTCAAAGCTTTGTTAAAATTTTAAATTAGTTGATAATCTGCTTAAATTTACAAAATAACTATAATCAATTTTTTAAAATGAAATTTACTACAAAGTTTACGATTCTGATTTTCTCTGTCTTTTTTACAATTGGTGCATTCGCGCAGGATAAAAAGCCAGCAAGTCCTGCTGCTACAGCAAAAGGTAATATTAGCGGTGCCAATATTACGATAGAATACAGCAGTCCGTTTGTAAAAGGAAGAACAATTTGGGGAGAATTAGTTCCTTACGGAAAAGTTTGGCGTGCCGGTGCTAATGCACCAACAACAATTGAAACTGATAAAAACCTTAAAATTGAAGGTAAAGAATTAGCTGCAGGAAAATATTCAATTTATGTAATTCCTGAAAATGGATCGGCTACAGTAATTTTTGGAAAAGATCCTAAAATGAGTGCTTACAACTACGATGAAGCTAAAGATGCTTTAAGAGTTCAGGTAAAAACAAAAAAATCTTCTAAAATGAATGAAAGTCTTGTTTATACCATAAACAAAAATAATATAACGTTAAGTTGGGAAAACATAGATATACCGGTGTCTGTTAAATAATAGTGTTTATAGAGTTTAGAACGGCATTGAGTATTCAGTGCCGTTTTTATTTTAATATATCTAATTATTATTTTACATAATATATATTATAAGTCAATATGGGTGGTAAGAATAGCGGGCTATACCCGCTAAAATGTCTTTATTTTTTTACTTCTCCGGTATAAACGAATTTATCACCCTGATAAGCTGTTACTTGTACTACACCATCTTTTCTTGTTTGCATGGCGTAACCAAATACTGTGTTGTTTGGAAATCTTATATAATATAATTGCTCAACAAATGTTGTTGCCGGTTTTTTCATTTTAAATCTGAATTCACCGTCGGCCATAATTTTAAGCGTAAATTTTTCAGTTTCTGCAACTGTATATTGAAGTTCTCCACCAACATAATGTTCTGTTACAGTTTCCGGCAACGCAGGGAAATCTTTAAAAGAAATTCCTTTTTTTAGAATTGAATACAGCTCATAATTTTTAATAGATAACGGCACAGATTTTTCCTGGGCATTCATGTTAAAGGCCAAAGCCAACAGTAAACAGATTAATAGTTTTTTCATTTTGGTTTATTAGATTTTATTTTCAGTAAATATAAAATTTTTATAAATCCTTTAAAAATTAAGTTCTATATAAATGTGTAGTTTTATCTACGAAATAAATCGTACTATACAAACGCTTGTAGCGTTTGTAATGGTAAATCATTAAATCAATATTTAACATAATGTCTGAAAAAGTAAAAATTGAATCCACAGTACTGTTATCTGACAACTGGGGAAAACTTAATAAAGTTACATATAAATATCAGCTTAAAGACGGATTTTGGCAAACTCAGGAACGTGAAGTTTATAATCGCGGCAATGGCGCTGTAATTTTACTATATAACAAAAATAAAGGAACTGTTATTTTAACCAGACAGTTTAGATTACCTACATGGTTTAATGGAAATGCAGACGGGCAAATGATCGAAGCCTGTGCAGGTATGCTTGACGAAATGGATCCTGAAGATTGTATTAAAAGAGAAACTGAAGAAGAAACCGGCTATAATTTATCTGACATAAGAAAAATTATGGAAGTGTATATGTCTCCGGGATCTGTGACAGAAATTCTCTACTTTTTTGTTGGTGCTTACTCAGATGATATGAAAACCGGAACTGGCGGTGGACTAGATAATGAGCAGGAAAATATTGAAGTCCTTGAATTTGATTTTAATGATTCATTAAGGATGATAGAAACCGGAGAAATTAAGGATGCTAAAACAATAATGCTTCTTCAGTATGCTAAAATTCATGATTTAGTTTAACACTATTTTTATTAGCGACTGTAAGTAATTGCTTATTTTTATAATAAAAACCATTCGTATGGACATTACATTCAATAACAATCCTAAACTTAGTATATTAATTCCTGTTTTTTACGTAGCATGGCAGGATGATTTCCTTACTAAACAAGAATTTTCAGCGTTGGCAGGATTTATAAATAATCAGGAATGGCTCACAAAAGCTGAAAAAGACTTTCTTAAAACAAAAATAGATTATAGCTCCCCTCCTAGCCGTTCAGAATTCTTTAAATGGAAAGAAAAAATTGATACTTTAATTAATAAATCCAATCCTGCTAATCTTACAGAATTAGGCATTCTTATTGCTAATTCGGAAAGACCTGCACTCTCAGAGGATGATATCCTTAAAATTGCTCCTGTTTTTGCAAAGATGGAATCTGAACTGGGAATTATGGGACAGGAAATTATTGCCGGATTTAAATCGAAAACAGATACTGTAACTAATAAATATGGTACTGTTAAAAGCTTTGATGTAAACAAATTAACGGAATTGCTTGATGGAGATCAGTCAGTTCATATTGATAAGGTAAAAAAAATCATTTCTTCGCCTGAATTCAAACTGGAAACAATCTCAGATACAGCCGAGTATCGTGAAAAAGTACTTGATTGGTGTAAAATACTGGCTAAAGAGGGAATGGGGAATTATGCCTATCCCAAAGAATATGGAGGCAAAGCCGATATAGAAGGCTATTTTTCAATAATGGAAACATTAAGCTATCATGATTTAAGTCTTGTGATCAAGTTTGGTGTTCAGTTTGGGCTTTGGGGAATGAGTATTCTCTCTTTAGGAACCGAAAAGCATTATAAAAAATACCTGAAAGATGTAGGTACCTTAGAGTTGCCCGGAGGTTTTGCCATGACAGAAACACATCACGGTTCTAATGTAAAAGGTGTACAGACTACAGCTGTATATAATCATAGAGACAGGACATTTACAATTAATACTCCTGAAAAATATGATCGTAAAGAATATATTGGCAATACAGCTAATCACGGTGAGATGGTTACTGTTTTTGCTAAGCTGATTATTGATGAAAAAGATTATGGTGTTAATGCCTTTATAGTTCCAATCCGTGATAAGAATAAAAACGTGCTTGAAGGGGTGACTATTGAAGATTGTGGACATAAAATGGGGCTAAATGGGGTTGATAATGGGATTTTGACTTTTAAGAATGTCATTATACCTTATGATAATATGCTTGATCGTTTTTCACAGGTTAATGAAAACGGAGAATTTGAAAGCCCTATACCGAGTGATAACAGACGTTTCTTTACAATGTTAGGAACACTTGTTGGAGGAAGGATTGGAATTCCACGTTCAGCCTTGGCAGCTGCTAAGACAGGATTGACAATTGCTATAAAATATGGTGATAAACGCAGACAGTTTGGCCCCGATGGAGGCCTTGAAGTTCCCATTCTTAATTACAGAATGCATCAGAAGAGATTAATGCCTTATTTAGCAAATGCATATGCCATTCATTTTGGTTTGCAATATCTAACCAAGCGCTTTGTAAATAGAAAAGAAGAAGAAATGCAGGAAATTGAAGCCTTGGCGGCTGGTATGAAGTCATATTCTACATGGAATACAAGGAATACCCTTCAGGAATGCCGTGAAGCTTGTGGGGGTAAAGGATATCTTTCAGAAAACAGGATAGATGATCTTAAAAACGATACGGAAATATATACCACTTTTGAAGGTGATAATACTGTACTAATGCAGCTAACAGCCAAAAACCGTTTAGGAGAATTCCGCAAACAGTTTGGCCAAATGAATGTTTCAGGTATTTTTAACTATGTTATAGATCAGGCAAAAACGTCAATTACGGAAAAGAACCCATTTGCGACGAGGAATACTGATGAGAAACATCTTAAAGACAAAGAGTTTCACATTCATGCTTTTCGCTATAGAGAGAATGAAATTGTGAGTTCAGCTGCAAAAAGATTTAAAAGGCTTGTAGATAATGGTTTAGATGCTTTTGATGCAGCAAATGTAATGCATCCTCATATGATTCAGATTGCTGACAGTTATCTTGACCGTGTTTTTCTGGAGCAGTTTCAGTATAAGTTATCTACTATTACCGATGAAGGAATTAAGGAAGTAATGGAACGATTGTATAATCTGTTTGCATTAAACAAAATTGAAGAACATAAAGCCTGGTATCTTGAACAGGGTTACATGGAAGGTGTTAAAACTAAAGCTGTTCGCAAGCTTGTAAGTCAGTTATGCTGGGAAATCAGGCAGGATGCAGTTCCTCTTACAGATGCATTTAATATACCCGAAAGTTGCCTTGGTGCTATAGTAACCAACAAAGCTGCAGAGGCTTAAAGATTAACCTGCCACATAATATCAGGATTATAAATTAATTTTCCATTGACAACCTCCAACGGCGAGTCAAAATTATTTGTATATAGTCCCCCGGTGCCTAATCCCTGTGGCATTGGGTTGTTTTGAAGAAATGTCCATTGTGCAATTGCATTGAGGCCAATATTGCTCTCAAGCGCAGAAGTTATCCACCAGCCAATATTCATTTTTTCTGCTATATCAATCCACTCTCGGGAACCACGGAAACCACCTATGAGACTTGGTTTTAAAATTATATACTGAGGCTTTATTTTTTGAAGTAAGGCCTCTTTATTTTTATATCCAAATACACCGATAAGCTCTTCATCCAAAGCGATAGGAAAGGGTGTTTTTTGACAAAGATCAGCCATAAGATCAAACTGACCTTGTTTTACAGGTTGTTCAATGCTATGTAGCTGAAATGAATTAAGTTGTGTTAATTTATATAATGCATCTGTTGAAGAAAATGCACCATTAGCATCTACACGAATTTCAATATCTTCTGCACTAAAATTTGACCTTATAAAACGCAGTAAATTGAGCTCCTTATCAAAATCAATGGCTCCGATTTTTAGTTTAATACAATCAAAACCCTGTTCTAATTTTTCTTCAATTTGTTGTTTCATGTAGCTCTCCTCTCCCATCCAGACAAGGCCATTGATATCAATACCTTTCGTTCCATCAGTAAAAGCTGATGGAAATAAAAGATATGGGTTATTTGATTTCAGAGATTGAAATGCCATTTCAAGTCCAAATTGAATTGATGGAAATTCGTTAAGGGAATTCCAAAGGTATTCCTCACCTAAATGAATGTTTTCACAAACCCATTTTAGCTTTTCTTCATAATCCGGCCTGTCGTCAATGCTTAGGGTTCGAAGTATACCACACTCCCCTATTCCGGTTTTTCCATTATCTTCAAGGATAAGGAACCAGGTTTCTTTTTGAGTAAGAACGCCCCGCGATGTTCCGCTGGGGCGTTTAAAATCAAGTATATATTTTTTATAAGATGCTTTCATTATTAAAGCTCTAACGATTCTCCTATTTCAAGTAACATTAGGTCTTTTCCTTTATTGAAGAATTTTTTTATCGCATCGTCATGGTCAATTTTAATGTATCCAAAAGTATCAAAGTGATAACCAAGTACTTTATCGCATTCAAGGAAATCGGATGCTATGATAGCGTCTTCAATATCCATAGTGAAGTTATTTCCAACCGGTAAAACCGCAAGGTCAAGTTTTGTACGCATTGGAATCAGTTTCATATCAAATGTCACTGCTGTATCTCCGGCGATATAAATATTTTTATGTTCACCTTCGATCACAAAACCTCCGGGATTACCACCATAAGAGCCGTCAGGGAAAGAACTTGAGTGATGACCTACAACGTATTTAACTTTACCAAAGTCAAAATTCCAGCTACCTCCATGATTCATAGGATGTACCTTATGCCCTTTTTTTTCAAAATAGCCTGTGATTTCAGCATTAGAAACTATTACTGCACCAGTATTGTTAGCTATAGCATCAGCATCAAGAATATGGTCGCCGTGAGCATGCGTTAGCAGTATATAATCTGCTTTTAACTGCATGATGTCAATATCTTTTGCAAGTTCATTAGCGGAGATAAACGGGTCAACTATTATGTGCTTGCCTCCTACTTCTATTCCTAAGCTGGCATGGCCGTAAAATGTAATTTTCATAAGAATGTTTTTATTATTGGAATTATAAAATTATAACTGTAATGCTATACAAAGCAATACTGAAAGGAAAAAAGTACCTAAGGCTACTTTTTTAAGTTCCGGATCTAATGCACGTGGTTCAGTATTTTTTGCAACTGTTTTTATGTGCAATATAAATGGAACATAAGCTATTAAAAATATATACTGAATGACTTTAAAGTCTGACAGTATTGCAAAAATAAGAGTGAGAGCTAATGCTGTCATGATTACTGTGTAATGATATATTTTAGCATTTTTTGCTCCCATTTTAACTACAATAGTGTTTTTACCGGATAAAGCATCTGAAACCTGATCACGCATATTATTTAAGTTTAGAACCGCCACACTTAGTAATCCAATTGTTATTGCCGGTAAAAGAACAAGCGTATCAATCTGTTTGGCAAATAGGAAATAACAACCAATAACACTAACAAGCCCAAAGAAAATGAACACGAACAAATCTCCAAGACCTCTATATCCATAGGCAGAATTACCAACAGTATATTTTATCGCTGCTGCTATAGCTGCTAAACCAAGGAAAAAAAAGAATACTGAATACCCAAAGTTATCTTTACCAAATGAAAGGTAAATCAATATTATTGCTGCTGCAAGAGTAAGTACAGAGGTAATTATTATGCCTTTTTTCATTTCAGTAACGGTAATGGCCCCACTTTGTATTGCTCTTTGAGGACCAATTCTGTTTTCGTTATCCGTACCTTTTACTCCATCGCCGTAATCATTGGCAAAATTGGAAAGTATCTGTAATCCTAAGGTTGTAAGTAGTGCAAAACCCAGGATTGAATAATTGGTAAACCCTTGTGAAAATGCATAAAAACATCCAACAAGTATACCCGATACAGATAGAGGTAGTGTTCTTAATCGTGCGGCCTGAAGCCAAGCTTTAGCGTTTGCCATTAAATTTCAAAATATATTAAGATGCTTACATCCAGTTTTTGTTAGTAGTTTCAACCTGATACAGCCAATAATTTACAAACTGTTTAAGTTTAGTATAATCAGCCAGCCCAAATGATATTTTTCCACCTGCAGTGTAAAGATTTAAAATTCCAATATCAGAACCTTTATGCCAAAAATATTGGTGAACCGAGATAGCATGTATTTTATGAGGCGCAATGTAATCTTTATCTACATCCCATGCTCCTCCCTGTTTAATAATAAACTCATTACTCACAAAAAGCCTGCTGTTTCTAAAACCAAAATAGATTATGAGACTTATAAAGAGTATATAAACTGGTAAAAACAGTATGTATTCTTTTAATTCTGTAAAGGTATAATTAGCCAATAAAAAGTAAGCTGCTAAAGGGGTTATCAGGAACTTAATAGACTGCATCAATATTTTTCTGATATTAGGCTTAAGAACAATGCCTTCCTGAGGAATTTCATGCAGCAGAAATTTTAATAACATATCTTTCTCTACAGTATTGCATCCCGGTATCTCAATAGCTGATTTTTTGTTTTCATGATTATTAGCATCCTGACTGGAAGCCTGGCGAATCTTTATATCAAGTATATCCAGTTTTTTCTGAAAATAGTTACGCCCAACAGTCACAATCTGTACTTTTTCAGGTTTTATAATAGTATTCTTAGTGTTAAGCAAACCATGTGAAAGCAGCAATGAGTCATTTTGTTTTGTTATCCTGAAATTGAAGAACTTTAAAATTGTGCGTCCCAGATTAACCACTATTACCATAGCCATAATAGCCAGGATAATGAACATTATGAATTTCAGAATGACATCGGTCCTTAGGTAATTATCTAAAGGGTCATCTTCTATTTCCGCATACTTTATAAAGTCTTCAATGTATTGAAACATTGTAATAAAAAACGCAAGTAATATACCAAAGCTCCTTACATAGTTTGACGTAATGCCTGTTTTAAAAAGGCTTAACAGGCTTATTTGAATAAAAGCATGTTTTACTGCTGTGTTGTGTGATTCAGTTTCAACCTCAGAGTTATCAGATGTTGTTTTGATTCCTTCAAGTAATCTTGATTTTAGTGATTGAGCAAGATCATGAGTAATTGCTTTTATAGTAACTTCTTTCTGAGCCGTACCAGCTGTATCAACTTCCAGAGCATGAACACCAATTATCTTTTGTAAAAATGACTGATTTATATTTACCTGTTGAATCTTATCTAAAGGAATACCTAACCTGCTTTTATTAATAATACCTCTTTTAATAACAAACTCCTCATTTTCCTCGTCAAGGTAAAAGGTGAAGTTTATGTATTTTAAATAGGCAATTACAGCAACTAACAGAAAGACAGCAACTATACCTATGGTAAGGTAGATCTTATTCATCTGATCTATCTTGATGATCCATACGATCAAAATAGGAAATAATGCCCTTATTGCACTTTGTAAAGTGTCGGCAAACATTATTAAAACACCTATGAGAGATTGTCGCTGCGGACTGCTGAAATCATTATTCATTAATAGTATTCTGTTTAAGAATTTTACCAACTAGTAATTGTTTTATCTTTTCCGCATGCTCCTTTTCTACTCCTGGAACCTTAATATCACTATTAATCCCTCCGGCAGTAAATATCTCTATGGTTGCCAATCCCAATTTTCTAGAAATAAAACCTTCGTGCAGTGTTACATGCTGCACTCTGTTATAAGGAATTATAGTGGTTTCTAAAACGATAGCTCCACTCTTGTAAATAACATCATGATCCCTAAAAGCAAATCCTCTGTTTCTGAAACTGATAAGATTTATAGCTATGCTAAACAACAACAATACGACGTAAGCCAGGATTGCCGGAATTACATATGCTCTTGACTCCTCAATAAAATACAGGACTACACCTATAATCGTAGCCAAAATTAAAAATGTAAGTCCCAGATTAAAGTAAATAATCTTCTTATAATTTATATTAAGTGGTGAAAGTACGGTATCTTCAAACTTAGGTAAGGAAATCGTATCTATTTTTTCGTTAGTAAATTGTTCCATTGGAATACTTTAAGATTAAGGTATCCATTTGATATCCCTGAAGTTCGGCTTTCTTTTTTCAAGGAATGCATCACGGCCTTCTTTAGCTTCTTCTGTCATATATGTAAGACGGGTTGCCTCACCGGCAAATACCTGTTGACCCACCATTCCATCATCAGTAAGATTAAAGGCAAACTTCAGCATTTTGATTGATGTAGGTGATTTATCTAATATTTCCTGTGCCCATTCATACGCTGTATCTTCAAGTTCAGCATGAGGTATAACAGCATTTACCATTCCCATTTCATAAGCATCCTGAGCTGAATAATTACGGCCTAAAAAGAAAATTTCACGTGCACGTTTCTGACCTACCATTTTTGCAAGATATGCAGATCCATAACCACCATCAAAACTGGTTACGTCGGCATCCGTTTGCTTGAATATTGCGTGTTCTTTACTGGCTAACGTAAGATCACATACAACATGAAGGCTATGCCCTCCTCCTACTGCCCAACCGGGAACAACAGCAATAACAACTTTTGGCATAAAGCGGATAAGTCGTTGCACTTCAAGAATATTCAAACGGTGCATACCATCATCTCCCACATACCCCTGATGGCCTCTTGCTTTTTGATCACCACCACTGCAAAATGAATATACTCCGTCTTTAGAAGATGGACCTTCAGCAGATAATAACACTACCCCAATCGAAGTATCTTCCCTGGCATCCAGAAAAGCTTCAAAAAGTTCGGCCGTAGTTTTTGGCCTGAAAGCATTTCTTACATCAGGTCTGTTAAACGCGATACGTGCAACTCCATCACATTTTTTATATGTAATATCTTCAAATTCTTTTACGGTTTTCCAGTTTATATTACTCATGCTTATATTTAATATTTACTGTAAAAATAAAGCATTTTTTGCATTCATCAATAAAAATAGATATTGAACTAACAAGGTATTTATTATATGAAAAATCAATTAAAAAAGTTTTAATCATAAATTATTTATATTCAAAACTTTATCCAAATTGCTTTAAAAAAAACATTTTTTTAAATGTTAACCTTGTTTAAAATGCTTTTATAAAATTATTGTTTAGTTATATTTGTCGTTTACGTGATCATCAAATGAAGTTTTTAAGAATATTTCCCTATATAATTGCATTTACCTGTATTTCTTGTTTAAAAGAAAAATCTACTCTTGCCGAAAATACTAACGAAGAGACTGTAGATACAGTATTGCACATTACTCCTTTAAATACAAAATTAACCAAACCTAGTAAAGCTTTTATAAATTCGAAAACAGCCACTATAGAGCATTTTTATCATAAATTATGGAGCAGAAATGATTTAAGTGGTGGATTTCTGGTAGCCAAGAATGGTAAAATACTTTTTGAAAAATATGGAGGCTATGCTAACAGGAGTGAAAAAGAAGAAATTTCTGCGAATACACCTGTTCATATAGCGTCTGTGAGTAAAGTATTAACGGCTGCTGTTGTTTTAAAGTTGATTGACAGAAATAAACTGGATCTTGATGCGAAAGTAAATACGCTGCTTCCTGAATTTCCTTATGAGGACATAACTGTAAGAATGCTGCTTAACCATAGAAGTGGGCTGCCTAATTATGCTTACGTGCTGGACGATCGTGCCATCTGGGATAGAAGTATGTTAACTAATAAGGACATATTAGACCTCTTCGCACAACACAAATTTGACCTATACTTTAAGTCCGATAAAAAATTTGGGTATTGTAATACTAATTATGCAATGCTGGCACTGATCATTGAAAAGGTTACGCACATGAATTATCGTGATGCAATGAAAAAGATACTTTTTGATCCGCTTGGGATGAAGAATACTTATGTGTTCGATTATCAAAAAGATCGTGAAACTGCCAGCAGATCATATAAAGGAAACAATGTTTTATATGGATGGGATTTTCTGGATGATGTTTATGGAGACAAAAATATTTATTCAACTCCTCGTGATTTGCTTAAATTTGATTTAGCAACTTATTCAAAAAAATTCCTGAATCCTAAGCTGTATAATGAAGTATTTCAAGGTTATAGTTACGAGCATAAAGGAACTAAAAACTATGGACTTGGTATTCGTATGCATGAATGGGAAACCGGAGAAAAATTATTTTATCATAACGGTTGGTGGCACGGTAATACATCTTCTTATATAACTCTTAAAAAAGATACAGTTACACTTATTTGTCTTTCAAATAAGTTTTCGTATAAACCATACAAAATTTGGAAATTATCCCCTGCTTTTGGTAAATACCCTATCAAACCGGATAAAAACGAAGATTTAGAATTATAATACAAAGCCCTTATTTTAAGGGTTTTGTTATTTATTAACCATAGCTGTTAATAAATAGTCTATTAAGCCTATAGACTAATAGTTATATTTGTTCAAAAATAAGACACAATTATGGAAAACCTAAATTATCTGGCGTTTGCAATGCCAGCATTCTTTTTGTTTTTGTATCTGGAATATAAACTTGCTCAGTATAGAAAAAAAGGACACTTATTTAAATATGAAAGTTCTGTTTCTAATATAAGTATTGGTATAGCTGAACGTTTAATAAACCTTTTCGTTTCGGCCAGCTTCTATCAGGTCTATTATTGGGTATATAATAACTATGCAATATTCGATATTCCTAATAACTGGGTATTATGGATAGTATTAATTTTAGCAACTGATTTTGTATGGTATTGGTATCATAGGCTTGGGCATGAAGTAAATCTTTTTTGGGCAGCGCATATTGTACACCATCAAAGCGAAGAATTTAATTTAACCGCCTCAGCGAGAATTACAACTATTCAGGCACTGATACGCACAGTTTTTTGGTGCATATTGCCATTGATAGGCTTCCACCCCACTATGGTTATAACAATGTTGCTTGTTCATGGGGCATATTCCTTTTTTACTCACACTCAGGTTTTAAAAAGAGTAAAATGGCTTGAATATGTATTCATAACTCCATCGTTGCACGGAGTTCACCATGCATCGGATGAAAAATATCTGGATAAGAACTATGGAGATATGTTTGTTTTCTGGGATAAGATATTTGGTACATTTCAGGAAGAGGAAGAGCAGCCAACCTATGGGCTAACGCATCCGCTTAAAAGTTATAGTTTCCTTTGGATGCATTTTCATTATTATTTTGAAATATATGAATCTTACAAACGTGCCAATACTTTAAAAGGAAAATTCAATGCTGTTTTCGGAAGCCCGGCAGTTATGGATCAAGATATACGCCCTGAGCTTGAAAAGCGTTTTTTACAGGACAGAAGATTTCGTTTGAGAGAACTTAGATTCAAAAATTATCTCACATTCCAAATAGTTATATCGGTTGCGCTTCTTAGTTGGTTTACGTTTTTTTATAATACTCAAACTATAGTTGACAAACTATTCTATTTGAGCTTTATACTTATCACACTTGTAAATTGCGGTGCATTGCTGGAACAACGTAAATGGATATATTACCTCGAATACGCACGTCTTGCAATACTGTTAGCCTATTTATTTTATAGTGAAGGATACCCCGAATTGGTTTTAATGACCGTATACTTACTTATTGTAATCGAAAATGTATTTTCGTTAAGTAAATGGTATCAGAAGTATGTCTTACAGACCAAATAGATCATTCCTTGACAAGATAAATTCCGTCTTCTTTTATTTCGATAAGTTTTTGTTTGTAAAGCGTTCCTATTGCTTTTTTAAAAGTCTTTTTACTCATTTTAAGTACAGTCTTGATGTCCTCTGGGTGGCTATCATCATTTAAACGAAGAAAACCACGGCTCGCACGAAGCTCATCAAGTACTTTTTCAGCATTAGGCTCTATACCGGCAAATCCTGTTTGTTGGAGTGTAACGTCTATTTTTTTGTCAGGACGGATATTTTTGATATATCCTTTCATTCTGTCACCTGTACGAACATCTTCGTATACTTCATCTTTGTAAAGTAAACCTTTGTGTTGCTCATTAATGATAACATTGATCCCCATATCGGTAATATGGGAGATAATAAGATCAACCTCCTCCCCTTTTTCTACAGTTATCTCATCGTTACTCAGGAATTGGTTGATTTTGCTGGTTCCGACTAATCGGTTTGATTTTTCGTCAAGGTACATGAATACAAGGTAGCGCTTACCCTTTTCCATTTCACGGGCCTGTTCCCTAAAAGGAACAAACAAATCTTTTTCAAGCCCCATATCCAGGAAAGCACCAAATTTATTGATGAAATTTACACGTAATAAGGCAAACTCATTCAGGTAAATATAAGGCTCAAGCGTAGTAGCAACAGGGCGTTCCTCCTGATCCAGATATACAAAGACAATAATCTCCTCTCCTATTTCAAACTCTCTTGGTACATATTTATTGGGTAATAATATATCCTGATTGCCATCAGTAAGATAAAGTCCTATTTGAGTATCTCTTGCAATCTTAAGCGTATTGTATTTTCCTATTTCGATCATTACGGTAAATTTCAGCTGTAAAGGTACAAAGAATTGAACAATATAAAGGGAAAGCTTGGAAAACAACAAAGCCGGCATTAACCGGCTTTTCTTTATATTAACTCTTTAAAATATTGTAACAGGATTTTATCGTTCTCCTGCATTGGTGTGAATACTTCTAGAATTTTAGGTTGTTCACCATTTTGCATAAATGTTTTCAGTTGAGTTTTTAACTCAGCCTCGTCAGTAGCACTTCCATAACTGAAACCAAACATTTTTGCTAAGTGTTCCGCTGTTAAATGATGCTCGGTTTCAAAGTATGTGTTGAATACGGGGGTTTCCTGATGTCCCGGTAATATCCTGAAGATACCTCCTCCACCATTATTGATGATAATTATTTTAAAATCTTTTGGGATGTAATTATTCCAAAGGGCATTACTGTCATACAAGAAACTGATATCTCCTGTTATTAGAACTGTTTCTTTTTTGCTTGCTACAGCTGCACCAATTGCAGTAGAACTGCTTCCGTCAATGCCACTCGTGCCACGATTACAGAATACCTCAATGGAATTTTTTACATCAAGTAATTGAATGTAACGTATTGCAGAACTGTTACTTATCTGTAGTTGTGAATTATCTTTCAATACAGGTAATATTATTTCAAAAGCCTTAAAATCAGTAAAAGGAATTTTTACTAAATACTCATCGTGTTTTACTTTTCTGAAAGCTTTTAACTGCTGAGCCGTTTGACTATAATTACTTTCAACAGCTACAGTTTGAGGCATGAATGCTCTAAGAAAAGTACTAGCATCTGTTTCAAAATGTTTTGTAAGTGCTCCAAAAGTGTTGTAAGCCCTAAGTGTATCGATATGCCAGTGTTGAGAAGGACTATATTTTCTAAGCCAGGCTTTTACACGTTTAGAAACTATCATTCCTCCGAAAGTAAGTAATATATCCGGACTCCAGTTTTCAAAATCTTCATTAATGAATGGAGTTATAATAGTATCAATGTTATTAATAAATGTTGGGTGATGAAGATTAGATGTAGTTTCAGTCATAACCACTACCGATGGATCATTAGCCAGTTGCTCAATAATCGCTTTGTCAATTGATTCTGGATCGTTTACTCCAACTAAAATAAGTTTCTTCCTGGCAGAATTCCACTTCTCAGCATAAGCAGATAAATCTTCATTAAACGGATGACGTGGACTACTATGGTTTACATTTGGCGCTACAGATAACTCCTCTACCGTTTCATATAATGGTTCTTCAAAAGGTGCATTTATATGTACAGGGCCTTTTTTTAAAATAGCTGTATTTATTGCTTCATTTATCAGTTTGTCATTATCTGAAGAAGCTTCTTCCAATAGATTTGCACTAAAAAGAATATGATTTGCATATACATTTTCCTGACGAATGGTCTGGCCATCCCCAATATCTATTTTATCATGAGGTCTGTCGGCAGATATTATGATTAGCGGAATTTGGCTGTAAAATGCCTCTGCAACTGCAGGATAATAGTTCAGTAAGGCAGAGCCTGATGTGCAAACAATTGCAGTTGGCTTTTTAAGCTGTTGCGACATTCCTGTCGCAAAAAAAGCTGCGCAACGTTCATCAGCAATACTATAGCAGGTAAAATTTGGGTTATTAGCAAATCCAATTGTTAAAGGGGCATTACGTGAACCGGGAGATATAATTATATCAGTCACTCCTTTTGCACGGCATATTTCTATAATGCTTTGTGCCAAAGGTATTTTAGGATAGATCATTTTTTGGAATTTAAAAATCCCGGATAAGACCGGGATTATATTTTTTTTGTTTAGGATTTGATCCAGCTTACGATTTCAGGATCTGTTGGCAATGTACGGGGACTGATAACTTTTACAAGCTCGCCTTTTTCATTGATAAGGTACTTTTGGAAGTTCCACTCCACCTCGCTATCCTGAAGTCCGTTTTTGCTTTTTTCAGTAAGGAAATGGTAAATCGGAGCCATATCAGCTCCTTTTACAGATATTTTATCCATCATAGGGAAAGTTACCCCATAATTAAGCTGACAGAATTCGGCAATCTCTTTACTTGTCCCAGGCTCCTGAGCTGCAAAGTTATTTGCAGGAAAGCCAACTATTACAAAACCTTTATCCTTGTATTCTTTGTATAAAGCTTCAAGATCTTTATACTGAGGTGTTAATCCGCATTTAGAAGCAGTATTAACAATCATTACTTTTTTACCTTTCAGAGATGCAAAATCAAATTCGTTGCCCGAAAGATCAGTTACTTTAAACTGATAAATGTTTGATGCTGACATTGTCTTAGTTGTTTCTTTATTGGTTTTACTTTTTTTAGTCTGCGCCTGATTTTGGCAACTGAATAAAAGTGCTAACCCCATTATTGCTATTGCAAGTTTTTTCATCGTGATGATTTATTTCTATAAAATTACGAAAAATTATTTCTTAAAGTGTTTCTTGTATTGTATATACGAAAGCCCCCCTAAAATAAAAACTCCTAAAGCCATCCAGAAGAAATACATTGGAGTTCTTACTTCACCGCTGGCATACGAATGCAGTCCGGTAAGATAGAAGTTAACACCAAAATAGGTCATAAGGATAGATGCAAATGCTAAAACACTAAAGAAGTTAAAAATCCATTTACCTCTTAATGCCGGTACAAAACGCATGTGAATAACAAAAGCATAAACCATGATGCTCACTAGTGCCCATGTTTCTTTTGGATCCCATCCCCAGTAACGACCCCAACTCTCATTGGCCCACTGCCCTCCAAGGAAATTACCTATAGTAAGCATTACAAGGCCAACTGTAAGTGCCATTTCGTTAATATATGTAAGTTCTTTGATGTTGAGATCCATTTTTTTCTTGTTTTTTTCATTGGTAAGCAGCATAAGTATCATTACTACAACACCTAATACCATTCCAAGTGTAAACGGACCATAACTACCTACGATAACAGCAACGTGGATCATTAACCAATACGAATTTAATACAGGAACAAGATTACCAATTTCCGGATCTGTCCAGTTCCAATGTGCGACCATCAACACCATCGAAGCTACAAAAGCAGTAGACGCTACTGTCAATGAAGATTTACGACCAAAGGCAAGACCAAAAAACATTGTTGCCCAGCCAACATAAATAACGGATTCGTAAGCATTACTCCACGGTGCGTGACCAGAAATATACCAACGGTAAATCAAGCCAAGTGTATGAAGAATAAATAAAATAATTATAATTCCGTGGAAAGTTTTAACGGTGTAGTTTACCCATTTACGGGAATTGAATATTTTAATGATAACAAATAAAAACATTATTACTCCCGCATAGCAATACCAAGAGAATAGTTTTTTAAAGATATCATATTTGTTATACAGTATTTCAGCATCTACTTTATCGTCAGAAGGCATTATTTTGCTTCCAAATTTATGTTGATATTTTGTTAGCCCTTCGATAAGGCTATTAGCTACTTTGTAATCATTAGTTTGAGTTGCTTCGGCTAATGCCTGCATATAAAATGGCAGTATGTTCTTAATTTTATTAAGTTCTGCATTGTTTACTTCAGGTATCTCCAGGTACGATACCCATTTATTGTTTTTGTCTCCGGGAATAGGATATACTTTTAATATCTGTCCTGTCAATGCCGAATATAAGAGGTTTATTCTTTTATCTATATTTATATAGTCTTTTTCAAACTTTGTAGGTTCTTTGTCTCTATGCGCACGCTCCAAAATTTTTGAAAGTTTATAATTGCCCTGTGCGTCAAAGAAATCTGCTAATGCAGCAAATTCGGCTTGTTTTTCAACACCTGCAACAATTCTTAAACTATCATTACCTCTTTCAAGTTTGATAATTGGCATACTGAACCACATCTGATCCATCATTGCCATAGAAAGGAATACCTGATCGGCATTAAGTCCTTTATAAGTATCGCTTTTGCTTACTTTACGAAGTAGCTCAGATGAAAAAGTATTGATCGGCTTCATTCTCCCTCCAGCATCCTGTACAACAAGGCGCCCAAATTTAGCAGCATGTTCTTCACTTACTTTATATTTCATAATAAGTGAATCCATCTGTTTTTCAGTAGGCTTTTCATGCAAATGGTTTTGAGAATAACCATTAAGAACACAGAAGAATAAAACTATGACAGAAAGCGTAGCCTTTTTAGCTTTTATTTTTTCAACCTTTTGTTTTAAATCACCAAAACGAGTGTTTTTGTCAAATAATATAGCCATTAAACCTATATACAGAAGGAAATAACCAATGTAAGAAGTCCAAGTACCATAAAAGTCATGGTTGACAGAAAGTACAGTTCCTTTCTCGTCCTGATCAAATGAGGCCTGGAAGAACCTGTAGCCTCTATAGTCAAGTACATTATTCATGAAAATACGTGCGTCAAAACTGTTATTTTTTTCCTTATCCTCAACAGTCACTTTGCTTTCAAAAGATTCATAGCTTGATTCTGTTCCAGGATACTTCTTAGCTATAAAATCATTTACTTTTATTGAGAATGGCAAATCATATTGTCTGCTTCCATAAATAAGGGTATATTCTAAATTACCCAACTTGAACGATTGTGGTACACCCATTTTTCCTTTACCTCCTAATAAAGTTACCTCATGTTCTTCCCCTTCCGCCTTTACTACAACAGTAAGTGCCGCATCTTCTTTAGTCTTATAATCATTATTAGAAACATAGTCAACCTTGCCTTTTATAGCCGCTTCAGGGAATACAAAACGCGCATTGGCAACATTGTATAATGAACGGAACATTAAAGGTTGATCTGCATCTTTAGATACTGTTCCTTTAAACTGATCTGCCATTCGCATAAAGTCACCCTCAAAAGGTGTTTTTATGGTATAATTACCATCTTTTAATGTAATGTTGATGGCACCTTCTGTTGGGGCATTAAAAGCGAATAAAATATTATGGATATTTTCAACCTGACCTTCTTTAAGGTAATGCTCATGACGGCCACCGTCACCGGCTTCAACCATTTTTAAATAGTGAATTCCGTTTGCATCTTTAACTATAGTTTCTTTAGCACCTAGTTTAAAATCTTTATAAATTACTTTGAAAGGTATTTCATCAAACTGACCTTTCATGGTGAAATCATTATTAGCTACAGGTGATAGCAATAATTTTTCCTCAAAAGACCTGCGGCGCATTTCTCCTTTATATTGACCATCAACAAGAACAGTCAGATAAGTTTTGTCAGAATAAAAACGACTTTCAGTAGCTCCTTCACGAATAGGCATCATCCCCTCATAACTTATATAACGGGTAATGAATGCACCAACTATAATAAGTATGAAAGACAGGTGCAATAAAAGCGTAGCCCATTTCTCTTTTTTATGAAGCTGATAGCGCTTAATGTTTCCAATAAAGTTTATGACAAACAAAAACATAATAGCTTCAAACCATTTTGCATTGTAAATGTAGATTCGCGCTGTATCGGTATTATAAGCATCTTCGATAAAGGTACCTATTCCCATTGCTAAGGCAAAAACAAGGAAAAGCACTGCCATTAAACGTGTTGAAGAAAAGAACGATATAATTTTATCCATGAGTACGGAAAGTTGTTTTATAAATTGTTGCAAAAGTACTCAAAACTTAAGTCGCGAACCTTATTTTATCAGAAAAAATGACCAATTTAGATTGTCAAATATTTTTTTATAATAGCAAGAAGTTGGGTATATTTGGCGTTTACTCTTAACGCAAACTAAACTATTCCCAACTAACTTAAGTCATTGATGAGAATTCCTAAATTTCTTTTACTGTTCTGCTTCAGTAGTTTGACTGCTTTTGCACAAGAGGTTGTTCCTAACAACCAGTCTAAATTTGACGAGATAATGTATCGTCGCGGTAACGTTTATCGTAGCGCATCCGGCGTGCCTGGTCCTCAATACTGGCAAAACAGAGCAGATTACAATATTGATGTTGAGCTTGATGAAAAAGCAAACGTACTGAAAGGTAAGCTAACAATGACATACCATAACAATAGTCCTGAAGAACTGAACTATGTGTGGATGTATGTTGAACAAAATCGTTTTACTGAAGATTCAAGAGGAACACTTACCACTCCTATTGAAGGCAGAAACCGTTATGCGGGAGATACTGATGGTGGATTTAAGATATCATCGCTTTCAGCAAAAGTAAAGGGTGATGCTTCTTCAAAATATCTTATAACAGATACCCGCATGCAGGTTTTCTTTAACGAGCCTATTGCAGCTAAAGGAGGTATGGCGACTGTTTCAATGAATTTTGAATTTAAAATACCGGAAGAAGGTATGGACCGTATGGGACAGCTTAAAACCAAAGATGGTATTATATACTCTGTTGCGCAATGGTATCCCAGAGTTGCTGTTTTTGATGATGTAAAAGGATGGAATACCGAACCATATCTTGGAGCCGGAGAGTTTTATCTTGACTATGGAGATTATGATTTTAAAGTTACTGTACCTTATGATTTTATAGTTGTAGGTTCAGGAGAATTGGTTAACCCAAAAGAAGTACTTTCAAAAGAATTGCAAAACCGTTGGGATAAAGCATCTCAAAGTGATAAAACTGTTTATCTGATAGCTCCAAATGAAATTGGAAACACTAAACTTACAAGACCTTCGCAAAATGGTAAAACAACATGGCATTTCAGGATAAAAAACAGCCGTGATGCCGTTTTTGCAGCTTCGAGAGGCTTTATATGGGATGCAGCACGTATCAACTTGCCAAGTGGAAAGAAAGCAGTAGCACAATCTGTTTATACAAAAGAAAGTGATGGGCCTAAGGCATGGAGCCGATCTACAGAATATACAAAAGCATCTATTGAACATTACTCATCAAAGTGGTTTGAGTATCCTTATCCTAATGCCATAAATGTGGCTTCAAATGTTGGTGGTATGGAATATCCGGGTGTTTCTTTCTGTCATGCGCGCAGTAAGGGTCAGGATCTTTGGGAAGTTACTGATCATGAATTTGGGCACAACTGGTTTCCGATGATAGTTGGATCTAACGAACGTCTGTATGCATGGATGGATGAAGGTTTTAATACTTTTATCAATCATTACAGTACACTTGAATTCAATAAAGGAGAATATCCATCTGACGCAGCTAAAGGCCGTAACCAGGTGTTTTGGTACCGCTCAAAAAACAGAGAAGGCATCAATACTTACCCTGATGTAGCAAGACCTATGAACTTAGGCTACACTGCTTATTCTAAACCTGCATTGGGACTTATTATGCTTCGTGAATATATCCTTGGTGCAGAACGTTTTGATAATGCATTCAAAGCTTATATAAAAAACTGGTCATACAAACATCCGCAGCCATCAGACTTCTTTAATGCTATGGAAAACGGAGCAGGTGAAAATCTTAACTGGTTCTGGAGAGGATGGTTTATGGGTAGTGGCAATATTGATCTTGGAATTAGTAATGTAGTACAAAATCAGGATTCAGCGATTATTACCTTTACAAATAAAGGAGATGTTCCAATGCCGATAGTGTTTAAAGTAATTTATGAAGATGATTCAAAAGAGATAAAAACACTGCCTGTAGAAGTTTGGCAGCGTACTAACGAATGGGAATACCTGCTTAGATCGTCTAAAAAGGTAAAAGCTGTTGATATTGATCCTTCCAGAATATTACCGGATGTTGATGGATCTAATAATTCCTGGATAAAAGAATAACAAAAAAGCGGTTTAAATATTAAACCGCTTTTTTGTTGCTTTGACGAATTGAATACATCATTTTGACACCCTCCAATAGTCGGTATACCTGAAAGTTTTTTACTAATTTAGCGGCATGCTAAAAGTAATAGTAATAGGTTCGGGCAATGTTGCACAGCATTTGATAAAGGCTTTCAAAAATTCTGAAAAAGTAGAATTAGTGCAGACTTATGCCCGTAATCCTGGAAAACTCAAGCATATTCTGTCTCTAGAAGATATAACTGGTTCACTTCAGGATCTTAAGGAAGCTGATGTGTATATTATTTCTGTTACAGATGATGCAATTGAGGATGTATCAAAACAATTGCCTTTTAGCAACAGACTTGTAGTGCATACATCAGGGAGTACTCCAGTTGAAAAATCAGATGCTAAAAACAGAAGAGGTGTGTTTTATCCTCTTCAAACCTTTTCAAAAAACAAAGATGTTGATTTTAAAGAGATACCGTTATGTCTAGAAGCAGAACATCCTGATGATTACAATACATTAGAAAAATTAGCTAAAAGTATCTCTCCCCTAACCTATAGTATTAGTTCTGAACAGAGACAAGCTTTGCATGTGGCAGCTGTATTTGTAAATAATTTCACAAATCATTTATACGTATTAGGGAGTAGAGTTTGTGATGAAAATAATATTCCGTTTGATATATTAAAGCCGTTGATACACGAAACGGCTGACAAGATAAAGACAGTTTCTCCGATTAATGCCCAAACCGGCCCTGCTAAGAGAAATGATAAAACGACAATACAAAGGCATCTTGATTTTATTAAGGATCCTATGCAAAAAGACATTTATACGTTATTAACTCAATCGATACAAAGAACAAATGGCTAAAAGCTATAAAGAATTAATGAATGACATCACCACATTTATTTTTGATGTGGATGGTGTATTGACAGATGGTACAATACATGTAACACCTACCGGAGAAATGTTGCGAAATATGAATATCCGTGATGGGTATGCCATGAAAGCAGCGGTTGAAAATGGATATACTGTGTGTATTATATCGGGTGGATTAAATGAAGGAGTGCGTATACGTCTAAGAAACCTTGGAATTACAGATATTTATCTCGGGGTACCTAATAAGGTTGAGACATTTGATGAATTTATAGATATTTATAATATAAAACCGGAGCAGGTGTTATATATGGGAGATGATATTCCTGATTTTCATGTAATGCAATTAGTAGGACTGCCAACCTGTCCTCAGGATGCAGCTCCGGAAATTAAAGAAATCAGCAAGTATATCTCTCATAAAAATGGAGGAACTGGCTGTGTAAGAGATGTTATCGAACAGGTAATGAAAGTACAAGGCAAATGGATGGAACATTTTAATGCCAGATACGACTAATCTTTATTCATTTTTTATTTTGTTCAAACTTTAAAACTTACCAATGAAATTTTTAAAACTAATAGGTTTCGGCCATCTCATATTGCTTGCTTTTGCCCAATTTATCTTTAAATATGGTTTTTTGGATTATCAACCGGGTATAATATTAAATCTCAGTGATGGCTATTACAACCTTTTAGTGTTAGCAAGTGTCATGATTGCTGCAGGAGGTTTCTTAATTAATAATATAACAGCCAATGGAAGTGAAAGTTACGGACTGAATGAGTCGGTAGCGTTTTATATATATGGGGCACTAACTATCGGTGGATTAATCATAGGATATTTTTTAACTGATATAATAGGAAGAACTAGTTTTTTGATGGCTTTTGCTATTCCGGTGGCTACTCTGTATTTCTATTCAACTAATTTAAGACAAAGCCTATTGCTAGGTAATATTGCAATTGCGATTGTTATGGGATTAAGCATAATGATTATTGGATTCTTTACCGTTTACCCTGTTTTTGGTAATGGTGATCCTGTACATCTTGCAAATATATATGAAGTTATAAAGCATTATTCAATCTTTGCGGTTGCCTTAGGTTTACTTGTTACACTTCTTAATGATCTTAAAAATACTGATCTTGACTATAATGAAGGACTAAATACTCTACCAATTGCGATAGGGAAAGAAAGAGCAGCAAAAATTACTTTTGGAGTAGGTATAATTGTAGCAGGTCTTGTGTTGTATTACATTAATGCTTACCTGAAGGAACTTTTATGGGCTATGGGTTATTTATTGGTTTTTGTATTGGGGCCTGTTATTTATTGCCTTATCAATTTATGGTCAGCTAAAACGAGTAAAGATTTTGCAGTACTTGAAATTGTGATTAAAGCCGTAATATTTTTCACCTCATTATCTATAGCAGTAATAACTTTTAATATTAACAGCAATGCTTAAGGAAAAACTAAAAGGGTATACTATTGTACTTGCGTCAGGATCTCCCAGAAGGCAACAATTCCTTAGGGAGCTCGATGCAAACTTTGAAGTGCGCCTTAAAGAAGTAGAAGAGATTTATCCTGATTCATTGAAAGGTGCAGAAATTACAGATTATCTGGCTGAACTTAAAGCTTCTGCATTAGAAGAAACACTCTCCGATGATGAGATACTAATTACAAGTGACACTATTGTATGGCACGAAGGGATAGCCCTTGGCAAACCTAAGGATAAAGAGGATGCTTTTAATATAATTAAATCTCTTTCAGGTAAGACACATGAAGTTATAACCTCTGTTTGTATCAAAAATACACGGAAGAGCGAAACATTTAACGAAACAACTAAGGTAACTTTCAATCCACTTACCGATGAGGAGATAGCCTATTATCTTGAAGAGTATAAACCTTATGATAAAGCCGGTTCTTATGGTATTCAGGAATGGATTGGCCTTATAGCAATCGCAAAAATTGAAGGCTCTTATGCTAATGTAGTAGGCATGCCTGTAGATAAAGTGTATCAATACTTAATGAAGCTTGCTTAATAATGTCAGAATCTTATCTATATACCCAACTAATGATTACCCTGATAACATCGGCGGTTTTTTTTATAGTAGGTTACATAGTAAAAAGGCTAATAAAAAGATATGCACGTTCTGCTGAGTTATCGGAACACAGAACTAACCTTATTGCAAAATATATTAACTTCTTTATAATGATATTCTATATCATTATAATAATTGCAATATGGGGGCTTCAGGCCGAATTAATTTTTACTTACATTTCAGGAGCCCTCACAGTTATTGGAGTAGCTTTTTTTGCCCAGTGGTCTATACTTAGTAACATTACTTCGGGAATCATACTTTTTTTTAGCTTCCCTTTCCGTATTGGTGATGTGATAAAAGTACACGACAAAGATTTTCCTATTGAAGGACAGATTGAAGATATAAAAGCCTTTCATACGCTCATAAAAACCAGGGATGGAGAAGTAATAACTTATCCTAATAATTTACTGTTGCAAAAAGGTGTTAGCATAGTGCCAATTAGACAGGAAGACAAAGAATTTTACGACTAATTAAATGAAGAACATATCATTATTAATATTTATTTTAAGTTACACTTTAGGTTTTACTCAACCTCAAAAACCTGCTTCTGCTGAGATATACAATAAACTTGAAAAATTGAATTTTTTAGGAAGTGCTTTATACATTGCTGCACACCCTGATGATGAGAATACAAGGCTTATTTCCTATCTGGCTAATAAAGTAAAAGCAAGAACAGGTTATTTATCATTAACTCGTGGTGATGGAGGGCAGAATCTGATAGGTCTGGAATTAAGGGAGCAGTTAGGAGTAATCCGTACTCAGGAACTTATTGAAGCTAGAAAGGTAGACGGTGGAGAACAATTCTTTAGTCGCGCTAATGATTTTGGTTTTTCTAAAGTCCCTAACGAAACACTCCAGATTTGGGATAAGGAAAAAGTTTTGCAGGATATGGTATGGATAATAAGAAAATTCCAGCCGGATATCATCATTAATCGTTTTGATCACCGTTCTCCAGGAACTACTCACGGTCACCACACGTCTTCAGCTATGTTGACACAAGAAGCCTATTCACTCGCCGCAGATCCTAATTATGAGCCTGAACAGCTGAAATATGTACAGTTGTGGCAACCAAAAAGGGTGATGTTTAACGTTTCATGGTGGTTTTTTGGAGGGAAAGACAAATTTGAGAAGGCAGATAAATCGAAATATATTAATCTTCAGACAGGAGACTACTACCCTACTATTGGTTTATCCAATCAGGAAATTGCTGCTTTAAGCAGGAGCAAACATAAATCACAAGGATTTGGTACTACAGGCGTTCGTGGCGACGATATGGAATACCTTGAGCTGATTAAAGGCGATAACCTGAAAGATAAACAAAACCTTTTTGAAGGAATTGATACTTCATGGAACCGAGTTAAAGATGGTAAAGCAATTGGAGATGCTATTGCAGTTATAATTAAAAATTATGATTTCAGAAATCCCTCAGCTTCTGTGCCTGAACTTTTAAAAGTATATTCTTCTATTTTAAAGCTTGAAGATAAACACTGGAAAAGTTTAAAATCCAAAGAGATAAAAGAAATTATTGCATTATGTACTGGTCTTTATCTTGAAGCAATTGCCGAGAATCAGTCTGCCACGCCAGGTAGCAATTTAAAGATCAGGTGGGAAGCAACTAACCGTAGCAATATTGCAATGAAACTTAGTTCGGTTGCTTTGTATCCGGAAGGAAAAGCAATTACACAAGATACACTGTTAGCTAACAACATAAGCGTTGATAATTCTTTTGATGTTGTTATACCTAAATCAGCAAACTTTACTTCTCCCTATTGGTTGACACAAAAAGGAGATAAAGGAATGTATACTGTAAATGATCTTCAAAAAATAGGGATTCCTGATATCATAAGGGAAATGTCAGCTATTTTTACAGTAAAGTTTGGCGATATATCTATTCCTTTTGAGCGTACAATAGTTTATAAATATAATGATCCTGTAAAGGGTGAAGTGTATGAACCTCTTGATATTATACCTGCCGTTACAACAAGTATAATGAATAAGGTTCAGTTGTTTAAAGACAATAAAAAGCAAACAACCAGTGTTAAAATTAAAGCAGGAAAAGATAATTGCAAAGGAACACTTCGTTTTGAATTACCTGATGGTTGGAAGGTTTCGCCGGCATCAATACCGTTTGAACTTGTTAGAAAAGGAAGTGAAACAATTGTAAACTTTGAAATAACGCCTCCTGACAGTCCTTCTGAAGTAACCGCAAAAAGTATAGCTACTATTGATGGCGAAGATTTTGACAGGGAACAGGTAATAATTAATTATCCTCATATTTCTATACAACAGGTATTAATGCCTTCAACAGCTAAGTTTACCAAAGTCGACCTTAAAATTGAGGGAAACAGTATCGCTTATATCATGGGTGCAGGAGATTCTGTTCCGGAAAGCCTTAGGCAAATGGGATATAATGTAACATTATTGACTCCGGAAGCAATAACTATGCAAACATTAAGTTCTTATGATGCTGTCGTTGTAGGTATACGTGCTTACAATGTTTTGGATGGCATAGTTTTCAAACAACAGGTATTATTTGATTACGTTGCTAATGGAGGAACGATGGTGGTGCAATATAACACAACCGGTGATTTAATGACAAGAGATATAGCTCCTTACCCATTGAGGATATCAAGAGATAGGGTAACTGAAGAAGATGCCAAAGTTAATTTCCTGGACGCGAAACACCCTGTGCTAAATTATCCTAATAAGATAACTGAGAAAGATTTTACAGGTTGGGTTCAGGAACAGGGATTGTATTATCCTGATGAATGGGGCAAAGAATTTACTCCAATATTCACTTCTCATGATAAAGGTGAAGAAGCAAAAAAAGGTGGTTTATTGGTCGCAAAATACGGTAAGGGACATTACATTTATACAGGCCTGAGCTTTTTCAGAGAGCTACCCGAAGGAGTTTCCGGAGCATACAGGCTTATGGCAAACCTGATTGCTATTGGCAAATAATGTAACAAACCAACAAGAAATGAGTCTTATTAAAAACTAAAAATAAAACACAAATGAAAGATAAATCCGCAGGCTGGAAAAAAAGCTACTCGTTGGTGCTTTTGCTTAATATTATTTACATAGTGCTGTTTTATTTTATAATGCAAATTTATTAATATGCAGTTATTAGACTGGATTATTCTTTCGGCTACTCTTTTGTTTATTGTCGCTTATGGCGCTATAAAAACCAAAGGGAGCAAGAATGTTAACGAATACATATTAGGAAATAATGAAACGCCATGGTGGACTGTAGGTTTATCTGTTATGGCAACTCAGGCAAGTGCCATTACTTTCCTTTCTACTCCCGGACAGGCTTATCATGATGGTATGGGGTTTGTTCAGTTTTACTTCGGACTACCATTAGCTATGGTGGTTATCTGCATAACTTTTATTCCTATTTATCATAAACTAAAGGTATATACAGCCTATGAGTATCTTGAACAGCGATTTGATGTAAAAACCAGATCATTAGCAGCACTTATCTTTTTAGTTCAGCGAGGTTTGGGAACTGGTTTTACCATTTATGCTCCGGCAATTATCCTTTCATCTTTATTAGGCTGGAACCTGAATCTGATGAATGTTGTCATTGGTGTTATGATTATTATTTACACCATGTCAGGGGGAACCAAGGCCGTAAATGTTACACATAAGCAACAGATGTTTGTAATCTTTACAGGAATGATAATAGCTTTTTTTATCATTTTAGATTTCCTTCCTGAAGAACTGGATTTTAACAATGCCCTTCATATTGCAGGAGCAAATGAAAAGCTTAATATTCTTGATTTTTCATTCGATCCGGAGAAAAGATATACCATTTGGAGTGGTATAGCCGGAGGTTTCTTTCTTGCACTGGCTTATTTTGGAACAGATCAGTCGCAGGTACAGCGTTATTTATCAGGTAAATCTGTTCGTGAAAGCCAAATGGGACTTATTATGAATGGATTCTTAAAAGTGCCGATGCAGTTTTTTATATTACTTATCGGAGTAATGGTATTTGTGTTTTTTCAGTTCCATTCTGCACCGTTGCATTTTAATCCAAACAATACAAGGCTAATTGAGAATTCAGCTTACAAGTCTAAATATAATGACCTTGAGAAACAACTGGATGCTGTGGCTGGTGAGAAAAAAGAAATCAGCATGCTTTATGTGGATCAGTTAAGTAAAGATTTTGACAATAAAGAGCTGCATAACAAAATGATAGCCCTGAATAGCAGGGAAAAAGATTTAAGGGATCAGGCCAAAGAACTAATCCATCAGATTGATAAAAAAGCTGAGACCAATGACAAAGATTACGTCTTTCTTTATTTCATACTTAATTTTTTGCCTAAGGGATTAATAGGTTTATTGCTCGCTGTTATAATATCTGCTGCCATGTCGTCTTCAGCTTCAGGATTAAACGCCCTTGCCTCTACCACAACAATAGATATTTACAAACGCCATGTTAAAGGTGACAAAACAGATAAGCATTTTGTAAACTCAACCAGATTATTTACACTAATTTGGGGAGTTATAGCAATTTTATTTGCCTGTATGGGATCACTTTTCGATAACCTTATACAGATGGTGAATATCATCGGTTCAATATTTTACGGAACTGTACTTGGAATTTTCCTTGTAGCATTCTATATTAAATTCATTAAAGCAGAAGCCATTTTTTGGAGTGCTGTCGTAACTCAAACTATTGTGTTGGTAATTTATAAGCTGGATATACTTAGCTATTTATGGCTTAATGTAATTGGAGCTTCATTAACAATAGTTATAGCATTGTTACTACAATTGCTAATAGGGACAAAAAATGATCCTGAAAGTTCCTACATAGAATAGTACAATCTACTTATAAATAAATGGCTGCCAGAATTGGCAGCCATTTTATTTATAAATGTTTAATTTATTTTTTACTCCATTCCTGAATAGAGTCCTTGTTCATTTTTACGTAATCAAGGTTTTTGGCTTTTTCAGCACCGGCAAGTGATAATTGTGCAGTTTCTATTGCTCCTTTTTTATCACCCATTTTAGCCTGAATAAGGGATTTTTGTCTTAAGATGTAATAAGGTGCATCCTGACCTCCCGATTTTGCTATAGATTGGTTAATCCAGTTTAAGGCTTTTGCCTGATCACCATTTGACTGATAGTAGTACTGTGCCGCGGCAAAATAATCATTTGCAGAAGGTCCTGACATTGCTGCATCTATACTTTTCATAGCAATAGCCTTTGTAGGTACTTCAAACTTAACAGCTACCATAGTTTTTTCCCATGCAATTTCCAGGAATCCATAATCTGTATCAAGATTGTTAACGCCGATAGTAAGTGTTTCTACGTTTCTGCTTAAAAATTCGGGTTTTACAGATGTTCTTAAAGCTTCTTTCGAATCATCATATTTTTCAGGAAGTCCCCAGTTATTGGTGTCATCATAAAAAACCACATCCCATGCATCTGCTTTTGGTTGTGTGTATAATGCATAACTACCTGCTTTAAGAGTTTTGCCTCCAATAACAACATCATTGCTAAATGTAATTACTGTATTAGCATTTGCTCCTGTTCTCCACATTCTACCGAATGGTACAAGTTCTCCGTAAACAGATCTGCCTTTAGCGCTTGGGCGAGAATACTCAATCTTTACATCTGTTAATCCGACTTTCTGTTCAATAACAGCTTTTGGACTCAATTGAGGTGTTGTTATCTGAGCCGAGCCGTTTGCCATAAATGCCAGCACAAAAGCCGCGGTAATGAATATTTTTTTCATAAAATTTGTTGTGATTTTGTTACAATGTTATCGATGCGAAATTAATAATTCTACGCTGTATGATTGTTAAAAAATATTAAAAATAAGAGTCTATATTTGTTATAATCTCCTTCTCCTTACTACCTTTATAGCTTAGTCACCAAAATCTATGCTATATACTTTTAAAAGAACGCAAAAACTTAGTGCTTCCGTGCATGAAGTATGGGAATTTATTTCTTCTCCCAAAAACCTTGCCGTAATTACACCGCCTTCGATGGGATTCAAAACTTTATCCGGAGATGATAGGCAAATGTTTAGCGGTCAGATTATCCATTATACGGTAACTCCTCTTTTTGGAGTGAGTGTGGAATGGGTAACTGAAATAACTCATCTTGAAAACAAGGAATATTTTGTTGACGAACAACGCTTCGGACCATATAAATTCTGGCATCATAAACACTTTTTAAAAGAAATTCCAGGAGGTGTTGTGATGGAGGATATAATCCATTATAAATTGCCATTTGGTTTTATAGGTAGAATCGTGCACCCGTTATTAGTAGAACCTAAACTTAAAGCAATTTTTGACTACCGAAAAACTAAGCTTAAAGAACTTTTTGGAGAAATAGAATAATACATTTTAAAATGAACATATTTTGGTTCAGGCGTGATTTACGCCTCAATGACAACGTAGGTCTTTATAAAGCTTTAAGTTCTGACAAAGAAACTCTTCCCGTTTTTATATTTGATAAAAATATACTGAATGATTTGCCGGCTGATGATGCCAGAGTAATGTTTATTCATAAACTACTGGAAAGTATCAATAATGAATTAAAGGAACACAATAAATCGCTGGCTGTTTTTTTTGATGAACCTAAAGCAGTATTCAAAAAACTAATAAATGAAAACCCAATAAGTGCTGTATATACAAATCAGGATTATGAACCTTATGCATTAAAAAGGGATAACGAGATTCAGCAATTATTATCTGATAACAATGTTGAATTTAAACTATTCAAAGACAGTGTAATTTTTGAAAAAAATGAAGTAGTAAAAGATGATGGTACTCCGTATGTTGTTTATACGCCATATATGAAGAAATGGAAAGAAAAATTCAAAAATGAAAACATACAAAAGTATACTTCCTTAGAGCATATATCGAATATAGTTGTACACTCCTACCCTTTTTTAAGCCTTGATGATATTGGATTTAAAAAGAACGTGATCCAACCGCCTGCTTTTGATCTTTCAGATTCATTAATTTCAGATTATCAAGAAACGCGTGATTTTCCATCTTTAGATGGTACATCACATCTAAGTTCTTATTTGCGTTTTGGTTCAGTAAGTATTCGTGAAATAGTAAGTGTTGCTTACCAAAATAAAAAAGAAACATTCCTTAATGAACTTATATGGAGAGAGTTTTTCATGCAGATATTATGGCATTTTCCAAATACGGTCACAAAAAGCTTCAGACCAAAATATGATGATATTAAATGGCGAAATAATGAAGTTGAATTTAAAGCATGGTGCGAAGGGAAAACCGGTTACCCTATAGTTGATGCCGGAATGCGTGAATTGAACACTACAGGATTAATGCATAATCGTGTTCGGATGATTACGGCTAGTTTTTTATGCAAGCATTTGCTTATAGACTGGCGGTTGGGTGAGGCTTATTTCGCAGAAAAGCTTCTGGATTATGAACAATCAAGTAATGTTGGTAACTGGCAGTGGGCTGCAGGAAGTGGTGTGGATGCTGCGCCCTATTTCAGGATATTCAATCCAACAGAACAAACTAAAAAATTTGATAAAAACCTGGAATATATCCGAAAATGGGTACCGGAGTTTGAAGCGCTTGATTATCTACCAATAGTTGATCATAAAATGGCAAGAGAAAGAGCCTTGAAAATTTATAAAGAAGCTGTACAATAATATTGGTTTGTATATATTTACGCACAACTAAATATTAACTAAACTTCTATTAAAATTTAATGAAATCTCCTATATATATATTAGGTACCGGACTTTCGCATAATGGGTCTGCAGTTTTACTAAAAGATGGACGTATATGTGTAGGTATTGAAAAGGAACGTCTTAGTCGTAAAAAACACGATGGTGGCAACGATACTCTTGCAATTCAGTATTGCCTTGATGCTGAAGGTATAACATTAGAAGATGTAACTCTTGTTGTTCAATGTGCTAATTTTGAGATACCTAAAAGGAACTACTATAACGGTAAGCGAATTTTCTCTGAAAGTAATTTACCTGAAGTAATAAATATATCTCATCATCTTGCTCATGCTTACAGTGCTGTTGGAACGTGTCCTTTTGATGAATGTAATGTTATGGTGATAGATGGATGTGGTAGTCCCTTGGATCAATTTTTAGAAATTCATCCTGAACAGAAAGACTTCATAGAACAAGCTTTTCTAAATCAGACAGAAATGGTCTGTGAAAAAGATAGTTTTTATCACTTTAATGGTAAAAAATTAATCCCTTTAGTGAAAGATTTTAGTAAAATGTCTGATTTAAAGAATGATACATTTTCTTTACCTACTACAGAACATTCTATTGGAGGGTTTTATGCAGCAATAAGTAACTATGTTTTTGGGGATATGGATGATGTGGGAAAACTGATGGGACTTGCTCCTTATGGTAATCCCGGAGTTTTTAAATCAGAAGCATTTGAATTTGTTAACAATTCTTTATTTGTAAAAGAGAACTGGAAACAAGAATTTACTAACCCATCTAAAGACTATGAATATTTTAAACAAAATTTTGAGTACTATGCTAACGTAGCGTATTGGGCTCAGGAACAAGTTGAAAAAGCCATTTTAGAATGTATTGGGAATCGAATAGGTAAATTCTACCATAAAAATTTATGTTATTCCGGTGGTGTTGCGTTAAACGCAGTAGCTAATGCCCTTCTTGAAGATAGTGGGATATCTGAAAATTTATATTTAGAACCGGCAGCTGCTGATAATGGACTTGCACTAGGCTGCGCTTTTTATGGCTGGATTGAGTATTTAGGAATGTCTAAAGTAGCTCATGACGGAAGCGCTTGTTTTGGAAAGAAATATACAGAAAAGAATATCAAAGAAGCAATAACTACTAATCACACTGAAAATACTGACTATCATATATTTTCTGAAGAGGCTGATTTGTTGGATTATTGTGCAAAAAAACTTGTTGATGGTAAAACAATTGGTTGGTTTCAGTCAGGATCTGAATTTGGTCCTCGCTCATTAGGAAGAAGAAGTATACTTGCTCATCCTGGTATTGAAGGTATGAAAGATCATATTAATCTAAATATAAAATTCAGAGAAGATTTTCGTCCTTTTGCTCCAGCCGTTTTAAAAAATAAGGTTGGTGAATATTTTATAAATGGCAGGAATAGCCCTTACATGATTTTGGTTGATAAAACGCGACCTGAATTTATTTCTAAACTTTGCAATGTAACCCATAGAAATGGTTCAGCAAGGGTTCAGACTGTTGAGAAAAATTGGAATCCATTATTTAATGGACTTCTCGAAGAGTTTTATAAGCAAAGCGGAATAGCAGTAGTACTCAATACAAGCCTGAATAAAAAAGGAATGCCCATTGTTGAAACTCCCCAAGAAGCTATCGATTTATTTAAAATAACTGCTTTAGATATATTGGTTATGGAGAACCATATTCTGGAAAAACGAACGTCTTAATTTTCCATTTCTTTTATTATAGCATTAGCAGCAGGTGTATTCATTCTCAATAGTTCGGCTATTATAAGTTCTTTTTCCTCTGGGCTTGATACTTTTTGTGGTTTAACGAATCGTTCGATTTCAGCTTCTTTATAAAACATTGCATCGGTCCATTCGTTTCTGATACCATCAATTACAAGATGTATACGGCTTTCTGCACCATAGTTTGCAACAGAATGTGTAAAATTAGCATCAATATACCAACATTCTCCTTCATTCATTATCAGCCGATTACCATCAAGGATAAATTCTACTCCGGGGTTGGTAATTACGGGGATATGAAGCCTGAAAGAGCCATCTTCATAACCAAGACAATGATCTGTATGAGGTTTTATTATTGCACCTGGGTCAAGTTGCATTAATCGCACGGCGGTTTTTTTGAAAAGAAAACTATTCAGGATTTCGTTAAAGTAAGCACAGGACTGTAATACTTCTGTCGGTAATAAAGGTTCATTACTAGTTATGGCATTAATGGCATCGTAATTTCCATTTTTAGAAAGTAGCGCTATAGAAGTCCATTTGCCATTATAATCACTCTTATTATAATGATCTACCCAGTCAAAGTTAACTACTTTTCGAAAATCATCCTTTAGTTTTTTAGTATCAAAAGAGAAAGGAAACTTTATAGAGCGTACTAATTTATCCATAATACTATCATTATCTTGTTATGATTAAAGATAGTATTTTGGATGAATATTTTAACAATTATAAAGTTTTTTTAATGCTGTCAGCACTTAGTTGGGCAAAGTCGGTAATTACCATATCAGCAAGGGAAGTGTCCTGCCCCATTGTATGGCCGCTATTATAGCCAATACAAAAGATTCCGGCCGCCTTGGCCGCTTTTATGCCGTTGGTACTGTCTTCGATAACAATGCATTCTTCCTTAGGAAATCCCGACTTATAAACGGCTTCTATGAAAATTGCAGGATTTGGTTTCGATTCTTCAAAGTCTTCGCCACTTATTGCATGGTCAAAATAGTGATGTAATCCAAAGCGTGTAAAAACCTTTTCAATTTTTCTGTTAGAAGCTGAAGATGCAAGGATCAACCTGATTCCATTCTCATAAAGGTCAACAATCAGGTCTTTTACACCCGGGAGCATTTCAAGATCTTCTGCCGTGTCAAAAGCATTAAAGTAATACCTGTATTTTTCGTTAAGCAATTCTTCATGACTAAGCGAAATTGAATACAAATCCTTTAGTTTTTGCACAATCATTTTGTCAGAGTTGCCAATAAAAGTTCCATAAACATCATCGGAAACTCTAATATTTAATGATTTATATAATTCCTGATTAGCACGATATCCAATAGGCTCGGTGTTTACCACTACCCCATCCATATCAAAGATTACTGCTTTTACCATTACTTAAGTGCTTTTACTTTTTCAGCATTAAGATCATTAAAATGATTTATAACCATATCCGCTTCTGCAAGTTCCTGTAAGTGTGAGTTCTCGCTCATGTAGCCAACACAATATATACCTGCACCTTTAGCTGCTTTTATACCGTTAGTACTGTCTTCAATAACGATACATTCTTCTTTAGGAGCAACAGAAAGTGAAGCGGCATGTTCAAAAATTGCAGGATGCGGTTTTGATTTAGGGAAATCTTCACCACTTACAATATGAGTGAAATATTTATGAAGGCCAAAACGGTTAAAAACACGTTCAATAGTAACTTTAGACGCCGATGAAGCAAGGATAAGCTGAATTCCGTTTGAATGCAGATCCACTATAAGTTCTCTTACACCGGGAAGTAAATCCAGGTCTTCTTTTTCATCAAAAGCATCATTAAATAGTGAACGCTTTTTTTGTACCAGATCTTCAACTTCGTCAAGAATATCGAATGTTTCCTTTAGACGTTGGTAAACATTCTTAGTGGAGTTACCGGTAAATGAAGCATACATTTCCTGAGTAACATCAATATTGAGATGTTTAAAATGTTGGTGGTAAGCATAATGATGAACAGGTTCAGTATCAACTATAACGCCGTCCATATCAAAAATTACTGTCTTAATCATAAATAATATTATAAAGCGCAAAAGTACAACATCAAAATTAAAAAGTCACAATCAATCCTATAACCTGATGTTAATTTAATAGCCTTTCCATCTTTAAAAGCCCTATATTTAGAGCTTTGTTAAACCTTTGTGATTAAAATGGAATATCGTTAATAATTAAACCTTTTATTCTATTTTTAGTCTTACTTAAAAACAATTCTAAACTTGCAGGACGAGAAGGCCTTTATAGCTTTATTGCTAGATCCAAAAACGCAGGAATCAGCGTTTAGGCAGCTCGTATCCCAATATAGCAGGCCTCTGTATAGCCATATCAGAAATATAGTTATCGATCATGATGATACTGATGATGTCCTGCAAAATACTTTTATCAAAGTATTTCAGAATTTAAAAAACTTTAAAGGAGAAAGTAAACTTTTTTCATGGGTTTACCGCATTGCAACTAATGAGGCCATAACCTTTATTAGTTCCAAAGCAAAAAAAAGCAACGTTACTAACGAGGAGGTTCAGCAAAAAGCATTAAAAAATTTAGAGGCGGACGAATATTTTGAAGGTGATGCAATGCAATTAAAGCTTCAGCAAGCTATAGCGTCACTTCCGGAAAAGCAACAACTGGTTTTTAAAATGAAATATTTTGAAGACCTGAAATATGATGAAATATCAGAGATATTAGGCACTTCTGTAGGAGCTTTGAAAGCCTCTTACCATCATGCCGTAAAAAAAATTGAAGATTTTATTAATAGCAATTAAACTTTTTTAATTTAATTCAGTCTAAACAGTATGAACGATTTTAAATTAGATAATAGGGATACAATTAAATCAGGTTTTAAAGCCCCTGATGGATATTTCGAAAATATTTCCGAAAGGATAATGATGAATATCCCTGTTGAAGAGGTTAAAGTAATTCCTTTGTACAGAAGAAAACCGGTATGGGTTACTTCTGCAGCGGCAGCTCTAGTCTTATCTTTTTCTTTAATACTTACAAAGCATGAGTCGAAAGCACCTGCTTTGTCAGTTGTATCAATTTCTGAAGATTATATTTTAAATCAATCAGGGATTGAAGCATCTGATATTTTAGCTAATCTTAGTACTGATGATATTAAAGAATTAAATGAGCAGGCTGTTGAAAATATTAGTGATGAGCTGATAGAAGAAAATATTGACTTTGAATACCTATCTAATCAAACAAATTAAAACTATGAAAGTAACGAAAATATTATCAATCCTAGTTTTACTTACACTCCTTTCTTTCGGACAGGCCGATAAGAGAGATCAGATAAAGCAGTTAAAATCTGCAAGGATAGCTGCAGCTTTAAATCTTACTGCTGCTGAATCACAAAAATTCTGGCCTTTGTACCTGAATAGTGAAGAAAGAGAATATGAAATAAGACATAATAAAATACGTCCTATAAACAATAAGTTAGAAGAAAAGGGTGGTATTGATGCTCTTTCACAAAAAGAAGCTCTTACTAACCTAATACTTCTTGAGACAGCGGAAGAAGAAATATTTAATCTTCACAAAAAATTGATTAATGATTTAAAACCTGTTATAGGGCCTAAAAAAATATTAAAATTAAGAAAGGCGGAAGACGATTTCAATAAGCTTCTTCTTAGTAAATATAAAGGCAAAAAAGATTAAAGTAGTTTATGAAAGTTAATTGGCGTAATCGGGATGATTATCCAATTAGTTAGTTTATGTTTAGTTTAAGTTTGGGAAAGGGAAGTTACAGCTTCTCTTTCTCTTTTTATATAACCTCATAACCTACAATTTTCAGCCTTTTCAAAGAAACTCTTCAATCTATCAATCCGCCTGTAATTTCGATTACAATTAATTTATTTAAATGATAATCGGATAATTTTATTCTGACCTGCCGCTAAAGCAGTTTTTTTATCTTTAAAACGTATCGTGTGCAGTGTTGTATCGTCTGCGATCTTTTTCCAGTTCTCTCCCCTGTCGAAGGAATAATAAACACCTGAAGGTCCTACTGTTAATAATTCATTTCCATCACTACCGGGTAAATACTGAACACATGATGCATACCCGAAACCTTTGTTTTCACCGGTAAGTCTCCAGGTTTTACCTCCATCTTCAGTAATTATCTTATTAGTATTGTTTTTTTTAGGTTGTTCATAATCACCGCCAACTCCAAAACCTATTTTATCATTATAAAAATCAACGGAAAAAAGACCGGTCATCTCACTACCCTGAACTATTGGTGTATCAAACACTTTCCAGTTATTTCCTTTATCATCAGAAAAGAAAATCCTCGACTTTTTTCCTCCTGATGCTATCCAGGTTTTATTTCCTTTTAAAATCAGGTTTGTATTGCTGGCAGCAAAAGCCGCCTCGCCTTCAGTTGTTCCCGGTATTGTACCGCAATTCTTTTTGATCCAGGTGTTGCCTCCGTCATTAGTTGTAATTATCGAAAAACATCCATCTGTTGGATCGCCAATAGCCATCCCTTCGCTATCATTTCTAAATTGCATACTGTCATAGAACACCTTCTCACCCATTTCTGTGTAAACAAGTTTTACCTGCTTACCATTTTTAGATATTTTATAAAGTAATGCAGGAGAGCCGGCATTTATTATAAATATATCAGATTTTGTTTGGGCAATGGCCCGGAATTCGGGAAGTATAGAGTCCTGAACAGCTACACCATTAAAATTAGTGCCGCCACTAAGTGACACCGATCCATATTTTCCATTACTACCGGCATACCAAAGTTTATCGTTATCGGGAGTGATTGCCCTTATGCTAATTTCTTCATTTAAAAGTGTATCAATAGTAACAGCTGTAAAAGAAGCTTTGAAATCTTTGTTTTCTTCCTTTTTGCAAGAGAAAAAAGAAGCTGTCACTAAAAAAAATAACACTTTCTTCATCAGATAAATTTGGTTTGCTAATATACTAAAAAAACAACATACTTATCTGAGGTTAAGTGAATTTTATATACAAATAACTTATATTTTGTGAAAAAGTCGTAAAAAAAGCTTTTGAATACAATAAAAGGAGCCATCAAGAGCTCCTTTTAAAACATGTAATTCGTCGAAAAAAAATGCTGTTAAGCCTGCTTATGCCTTCCGTCAAACATGTAAATCCATAGCATTCTTGATAACCTGAAATTAAAAGCTCCTAAAAGAAATGATATAATCCCAATTGCGATTACAATATTTACGTAACTCAATCCAAAAACGAAACGTGAAATTATAAACACGCCTACCATTTCAGCAATAGTTAAAGCATAGCTTACATACATTGAACCAAAAAAGTATCCCGGTTCACGTTCAAATTTATGCCCACACTCACTGCAGTGTTCATTCATTTTGGGGATTTGAAAAAGTAAAGGGTTTCCTTTTTTTGAAAACACATGCCCTACACCACATTTCGGACATTTTTCGCTCATTATATCTGTTAACTGTGACATACTTTTTTTATTACAAATTTAGTCATGACAGAGTTTTGAATAAATAGTATATGTACTCAATAATTTGTACTTTTAGGACATTCTATTCAATTATGAAAAAAGTAAGCATATTAAATATACAGCAGTTCCATTTTGATGACGCTACCGAGGAGTTTCATACCAACACTTTAAAAGATCATTTGGTTACACGACATAAGGATATTCATTTACCACATAAACATGATTTTTATGTAACTGTTTTGTTTACTAAAGGAACCGGCATTCATGAAGTCGATTTTATGTCGTATGAGGTAAAGACAGGGGCACTGTTTTTTCTAAATCCGGGACAGACACATCACTGGGAATTGTCTGATGATACCGATGGGTATATTTTTCTTCATACACAAAGCTTTTACGATTTACACTACACTAATAACAGTTTAAGTTCTTTTCCCTTTTACTATAGTATATACAGCAATCCATGTATCCATCTAAACAATGTAATGCTTAAAGCAATATTGCCTTTTTTTGAAATGCTGCTCAAAGAATATCTTGCCAACGCCTTTTTGGCTAAAGAAATGCTTATTAGCTATATAGATATTATTTACTCTTTATCAACTCGGACTTATATTCTCAGTAATCCAGGAGTGGTAAATAATAAGGATAAATATTATAGCAAATTCAGAGCTTTTGAGGAGCTTGTGGAAAAAGAATTCAGAAATATTAAGTTACCTTCAGCCTATGCCGATATATTAAGTATAACATCTAAACATTTAAATAGGATATCACAGGAAGTGGTTGGCAAGACGGCCTCGGATGTAATAATGGAACGTGTAATACTCGAAGCTAAAAAAGAAATAATACTTCAAAAACAAGGTTTTGCTGATATTGCCTATTCTTTAGGATATGATGACTATGCTTATTTTTCCAGAATTTTTACAAAGAAAACAGGTACTACTCCATCGGCTTTTCTTAAAAGGTATTAAGCCTTGTCAACAGCTTAGGCAATCTCCTTAAAAATTGATACCTTTGCACCTTCAATTTACAAAAATGAGATTACACAGAAATTTAGTTTTTACGGTTATCGATTCACTGGGCTTTATCTTTAACGACGGCGAATATGCTGATAAAGTTGTGGCCCGTGCGCTAAAAAAAGATAAACGTTGGGGCAGCGCCGACAGAAAGTTCGTTGCCGAAACTATATATGAGATTGTGAGATGGAAACGTCTTTACATGGAAATTGCTGAAGTAAAGGATCCGTTAGATCGTGATAAATTATGGAGGATTTTTGCCGTTTGGGCGGTACTAAGAGGTATTACCCTGCCGGACTGGAAATATTTCGAAGAAACTCCTGTGCGTCGTATCAAAGGACGTTATGATGAGCTTTCTAAAATTAGAAAGTTCAGGGAGTCTATTCCTGACTGGATGGACGAACTTGGTGTAAAAGAACTTGGCGAAAAGAAATGGGAAACTGAGCTTGCAGCACAAAATGAACAGGCTAAAGTAATACTTCGGGTAAACACACTTAAAACTACCAGAGAAAAGCTTAGAGCTATCCTGATGGATTTAAACATTGATACTATAATTGAAAAGGATTATCCTGATGCACTTATCCTTAAAGAAAGAGCAAACGTATTCCTTACAGATGCCTTTAAAGAAGGATTGTTTGAAGTACAGGATGCATCGTCGCAGCTTGTAGCCCGTTTTCTTGAAGTTGAGCCGGGTATGCGTGTAGTTGATACCTGTGCCGGTGCCGGTGGTAAAACACTACACATGGCTTCGTTAATGCAGAATAAAGGTCAGCTTATTGCTATGGATCTTTATGAAAGTAAACTGAAGCAACTTAAGCTTCGTGCAAAAAGAAATAGTGCCTTTAATATTGAATACAGAATTATTGACAGCACTAAGGTTATTAAGAAACTTCATGAAAAGGCTGACCGTGTACTTATCGATGCTCCATGTAGCGGATTAGGAGTACTTAAACGTAACCCGGACAGTAAATGGAAACTTCAGCCTGAGTTTGTAGACAATATCAGAAAAGTTCAGGCAGAAGTGCTTGAAAGCTATTCTAAAATTGTAAAACCGGGAGGAAAAATGGTATATGCTACATGTTCGGTACTACCTTCAGAAAATCAGGAACAGGTTGAAAAATTCCTTAAAACTGAAATCGGAAAAGAATTTACCTTTATAAAAGACCAGAAAGTACTAGCATCAGAAAGCGGATTTGATGGTTTTTATATGGCATTGCTTGAAAGAAAGAATAAATAATATCCAACCTCCCAATCGGGAGGTTTTTTATTTTCTAACTTTGGGTATGGAAAATACGGTAAAACCAGTCAGTTTTTTTGACAGCATTGCACCTTTTGTAAAGCTTAGCCCCGTAAGCAGGCAAATAGTATTGTCTAATATGACCAAGCTTTCGCTGCCAAAAGGTCACGTACTCGTTCCTTTTGGCGGGATATGTAAAAGCGTATATTATCTTGAAAAAGGGCTTACCCGAACTTTTTACCTAAAAGACAGCAAAGAAGTTACTGAAAGATTCTGTGCCGAGAATTCATTTACCTGTTCCATGGCAGGCTACCTGACTAATACTCCAGATGGAAGACAGATTGAATTGTTAGAGCCTTCAGTCATCTGGACTATGCCTTACGAAACACTGGAAAAGCTTTATGACGAGCACCACGAGATAGAACGCCTCGGCAGGTATATCATCACAAAAGATGTTGTTGAGCTTCAAAACCGGCTTAGTAATCTGCAATTTAAATTAGCTGAAGAACGCTATACATCTCTTTTAGAAACCACCCCTTCCCTATTTCAGCGCGTGCCGCTTGGTACTATATCTTCTTATTTGGGTATTACTCAGGAAACTTTAAGCAGAATCCGGGCTAAAGTGACTTTTTGATATTTGTCAAAGGAAAATATTTGGCAACCATTCAAATTTGTGGTATTAAAAACAACCACAAATGGAACCAAAAACTTTTTACAAAATTCGCTTTACCGACTGTGATTCTTTCAAACACCTGCATAATTCGGGCTATATAGATTATATGCTTAATGCACGTGAAGATCATCTCAAAGATTTTCATGATATCAGTATGACAATGCTTTATGAAAAAGGCTGTGGCTGGATGGTAAATAAACATGAGATAGTATATCTTGCTCCAGCCCTGTACAATGAAAATATCTGTATTAAGTCCTCACTTATAAAACTTTCTGACGATACCTTATTGGTAGAAATGTCTATGTGGAATGAGCAGGAAACACAGCTTAAAGCCCTGTTATGGACAAAATTTATACATGTAAATATGCAGACAAGCAAGCGTGATAAACATCCCGATTGGTTTATCCAGCTTGCGAAACCCATTGAAAACACAACATTGCAGGAAGTCAATTCGCTTAACGAAAGACTTGCGATGCTTGTAAGGAGATAGTGTTAGTCTCCCCTATTTTAAATTGTGACTCCCGGGAAATCGGGAGTTTTTTATTTATACTAAATTCCTTTTACATTATTATTGTCCTCCAATGAAAGAATTGAAGTTTATACTTGTGGATAATTAATCGACTAATATAACATCTTCAAACCTCTTTGTTATTTCTATTTTATTAAATAAACAATTTTATCGCTACATCGTTGTAGTATTGACAATTTATATACCTTTACAGGCTGCAAATAAACTATCTTTACAAGAATTGCTGTAAACTGCTATGAACGAATGTATTTCCGTTTTTGATATGCTCAAAATTGGTGTGGGGCCATCCAGTTCTCATACCCTTGGGCCTTGGCGTGGTGCCGAACGCTTTTTGAAAGAACTTCGCGAAGAAGGTATTTTTGATACGGTAAACCGTGTTAAGGTAGACCTTTATGGTTCTTTATCCCTTACGGGGAAAGGCCATGCAACTGACCTTGCTGTTATGCTTGGTCTTAGCGGTGCTGATCCTGAATATGTACCTATTGATAGTATTTCATCTATCATAGATACGATAAGTATATCATACCAGCTTAATCTGGGTGGGGAAAGAACAATTCCTTTCTTTATAAATACAGATATCGTTTTCAATAAAAACTTCCTGCCTTTCCATGCTAATGGTTTTATGTTTACTGCATATACCGAAGATGGACAGGAATATGAATCTACATTCTATTCTATTGGTGGTGGTTTTGTGGTTAAGGAGGAGCGTACAAATGCAAAAGAAAACGCGATTATAAAATGTGCCTTCCCTTTCCCTATTGATAAGGCTGATGAACTTTTGGCTTATACCAGGACTGAAAACAAAAGTATTTCAGAAATTGTGTATGAGAATGAAAAATCCATACGTACTGAAGAAGAGATTCACCATGAATTAATGCGTGTATGGGATACCATGCTTGAGTGTATGTATACAGGATGCCACACAGGAGGTATATTGCCGGGTGGATTGAATGTACGCCGCAGGGCTTTTGATATGCACCAAAACCTTATCGGCGAATTGCCATACAACTCGCCTCAGGAATGGTTAGAGGTGATTCGTAAAACGGAGGTTAAATTCCGCCAGATATTAAAATGGGTAAGCTGTTTTGCTCTTGCTGTAAACGAAGTAAACGCTGCGCTTGGTCGTGTTGTAACTGCTCCTACAAATGGTAGTTCGGGTGTAATACCGGCTGTATTGATGTATTATATGGTAATTGAAAACCATGATGCAGACGAAAGCCACATCAAGCAATTCCTTATGGTTGCTGGTGAAGTTGGAAGTATCTTTAAAAAAGGTGCTACTATTTCTGCCGCAATGGGGGGATGCCAGGCTGAAATTGGCGTATCATCAGCAATGGCTGCTGCAGCGCTTTGTGAAGTTATGGGAGGTACGCCTGAACAATGTCTTATGGCTGCTGAAATAGCCATGGAGCATCATTTAGGTATGACATGTGATCCTATTGGCGGACTGGTTCAGATACCATGTATAGAGCGTAACACAATGGGAGCTATCAAAGCCATAAATGCCGCCGAGCTTGCTCTTGAAACCGATCCGAAAAATGCTAAAGTGCCATTGGATAAAGTTGTAAATACTATGTGGCAAACAGCTCAGGATATGAATAATAAATACAAAGAAACATCAGAAGGTGGTCTTGCTGTAACTGTCAACAATGCAGATTGTTAACTTTTGTTATTTAAAGTATAAAAATAGCCGAATAATAGCGGCTATTTTTATTTTCTTCTTGTATCAATTATGTAAATGATCTTCCAAATATCTCCTTCCTTAAATAGCTGAAATGAATTCGCACCTTTATGACTTAGTTTTCCGTTTATATAAAATTCATAAGGTGTCCAAACATGAGCCATTACTCCGTCAATCTGAATCTTATAATCAAGCAGCCTCTCCTCTATTTTCATTGTTTTAGGTATTGAAGCAATCGATTTATAAAACTCATCCATGGGTTCGTTGTGAAGTTTCGTCATTCCATTTTTCTCTGAAACAGACTGAAGGATTAGATCTTTACAAACTGATTTAATTTTTATAGTGTCAGCGCTTTGAAGCCCTTCGAAAAAAGTTGCTATACTTTTCTTAATTTCAGCTTCCTGAGCAACAGTGATTTGTATGCCGAACAGCAACAGGGCTACAATAATTTTTTTCATGATTTGATTGGTTTTATTATTAGTAGTATAAATTGTATTTCGTTACACAAGACTAATAAAATTAGAAGTTTCGGGTTATTATTGGCTCAATTCATTAATTTTACATTTCTAAAAACAAAAACTATGTCTGTTGCTAAAAAAGATTATAAAAGAATCACTACAAGATCACTGATTGAAATGAAGGCTAATGGAGAGAAAATCTCTATGCTTACTGCTTATGACTTCACTATGGCCCGCATTGTTGATGCAGCCGGTGTTGATGTTATTCTTGTAGGGGATTCAGCATCAAACGTGATGGCTGGTCATGAAACAACATTGCCAATTACTCTGGATCAGATGATTTACCACGCCTCTTCAGTAGTACGTGCTGCCAACAGGGCACTTGTGGTAGTAGATTTACCCTTTGGAAGCTACCAGTCAGATCCTAAAGAAGCATTAAGGTCGTCTATTCGTATAATGAAAGAAAGCGGAGGGCATGCTGTAAAACTGGAAGGTGGAAGCGAAATTAAAGATTCAATAAAAAAGATATTAAATGCAGGTATCCCTGTAATGGGACACCTTGGGTTAACTCCGCAATCAATATATAAATTTGGAACATATACTGTTCGCGCAAAAGAAGAAGCGGAAGCTGAAAAACTGATTGAGGATGCTAAAATGCTGGAGAGAGTTGGCTGTTTTGCAGTAGTTCTTGAAAAAATACCTGCACAATTAGCTCAGAAAGTAGCGGAAAGCATTTCCATACCTGTTATTGGTATTGGTGCCGGAGGTGGTGTTGATGGCCAGGTTTTGGTTATTCATGATATGCTTGGAATGAATAATGAATTTAGCCCTCGTTTCCTTAGAAGATATATGAATCTTTATGAAGGAATGACAACTGCGATTTCACAATATTCTCAGGATGTAAAATCGAAAGATTTCCCTAATGCGAATGAATCGTATTAATGATGAAAATCGTTTCAGATAAAACCAACCTTCAGGTTCTTTATGAAGACAATCACATTATTGTGGTTAATAAACGTGTGGGTGATATTGTACAGGGAGATAAAACCGGTGACAAGCCCCTTAGTGAAGTAGTAAAAGAATATATTAAGGACAAGTATAACAAACCCGGAGACGTGTTTTTAGGTGTTGTACACCGATTAGACAGGCCTACTACCGGTATTGTTTTGTTTGCCCGTACTTCAAAGGCTTTGACACGCTTAAATGAATTGTTCAAAAACCGTGAAACCAAGAAGACCTATTGGGCGGTAGTTAAAAACAAGCCGTCCCAAAAATCGGCTACGTTGGTTCATTACCTAAAACGTAACGAAAAAACCAACACTTCTAAAGCTCATATTAAAGAAGTACCTGATAGTAAACAGGCAAGTTTAGATTATACTATAATTAAAGAGCTAAATAATTATACAGCTTTGGAAATTAATCTGCATACAGGAAGGCATCATCAGATACGTTCGCAACTGTCAGCTATTGGCTCTCCTATCAAAGGAGATCTAAAATATGGTTTTGACAGAAGTAACCCAGATGGTGGGATACATCTTCACGCCCGGAAATTGAAATTTATCCATCCTGTTTCTAAAGAAAACATTGAAATAACAGCTCCGGTCCCCGATGATGTTATCTGGAAAGCAATTTAAAGTTATCATTTCAACGATAATTAATATATGAATAAAATACCCAAATCTGGTTATTTTTTTTTGGTTAATATTTTTTAATATTTGTATGCATTTTAACACTATGCCACAAGGAGAATAACTTTTTAACTTTTGTTATGTAGTCATTTTAAAGATATAATATAAACAAATAATCAATTACCCTATATGAAAAGACCATTACTATTTATTTTTACTCTCTTAAGTACAGGACTTTATGCCCAGGAACATTTTTCGGGTATTAATACTTCCAGAAGGACTGGTATTATTAACGCAGTGGTCAATCCGGCTGAACTGACTAATCTAAAAAATGATCATGAGGTTAACGTATTGAATTTAAGCGTCAATGTTTCTAATAATAAGGTTAAAATGAGTGATCTCTTCGATAGCGATACTGATTTTGAAGAATTAATTTTTTCAGGCAGTGAGCCTGTAAATATGAGTACCGATGTCGAAATACTTGGGCCTGCTTATGCATTTAAACACGAAAAATGGGCTTTTGCGGTCACTACTGCTGCTAAAATAAAAGCTAATATTATTGATGTTAGCCCGGAATTAGGTCGAGCATTAACAACCGACCCTACTATTACCGACGCTGTAGATATTATCAATACAAACTATAACCAACGTGTTTCCGGTACTGCATGGGGAGAAATTGGTTTTTCTGTAGCAAGGGATATTTACGTAACTGAAGAACACAAAATTTCCGGAGGAGTAACTTTTAAACTGTTATTCCCTGGATCGTATGCAAATATGTCTGCTGATCAATTTAAAGGTAGAGTTACAATCGGTACTGATGTAGTGAATCATCCTGAAAATGTTGGTGATATGGTATTAAAAGATGGTGAAGCAAACCTAAACTTTGCTTATTCCGGTTCATTAGCAAATGGTTTTAATGATATGAGTAATTTTACTGATTTCTTTGCAGGTGGCCTGAATGGTTTTGCTGCAGATCTGGGTTTCAATTACCGTTGGAAAGATGTTAATTCTGATGATAATGGCTATAAACTTAATGCAGGTGTATCGGTTAGAAACCTTGGTAAAATGACATTTAAAGATGATAATAATGTTTCAAACAATTATACATTAGCAATGCAACCTGGTGATGAGTTAAACCTTAGCCAGTTTGAAGATGTAGAAACCATTGAAGAAGTTGAAGATCTTTTACTTCAAAGCGGTTTAGTTACTCTTGATGAAACAAACAGGGATTTCAAAGTAAAATTGCCATCTGTATTATCAGTATATGGAGATGTAAAAGTTTACAACCAATGGTATGTTACTGGTTTCCTTCAGCAAAAGCTGAATAAAGCGAATAATAATGCTCAGATTGCGGTCCAGAATGTTTTTACAGTAACCCCGAGATATTCTACAGAAAAATTTGAAGCATATGTTCCATTCTCAACTAATGAGATATCTGGTTTCACAACAGGTGTAGGATTCCGCGTAGGTGGATTTTATATGGGATCAGGTTCAGCAATTACGGCTTTAATAAGTGATTCAAAACAAGTTGATGCTTATCTTGGATTCCGTTTCGGATTCTAAAACTGAATAATTTTATTTTAAAGCCGTATCAAACTGATATGGCTTTTTTATTTTGCTAATTCTTTGTAAAAGAATATTACGAATGAAATTTATTAATTAACTTCATTAAATAAAATCATTATTGTATGAAATGGTCAGGAAGAAGGCAAAGCGATAATATGGAAGATCGCCGCGGCATTTCCGGAGGAAAATTAGTTGCCGGAGGTGGTGTAATAGGTGTTATTATATTACTTATCAATATGTTTATGGGTGGCGATAATTCAGCCATATTAAATGATATCAATAACCAGATACAGCAACAAAGTGCATCTTCCGGTGAACCTGTTGAACTTAGTGCCCATGACAAGGAAATGGGAGAATTTGTTGCAACAGTGCTTGCTGATACTGAAGATGTTTGGGGTAAAATTTTTGCTGAAAACGGCATGACTTATGAAGAACCAAAACTTGTGCTTTTCCGCGATGCTGTTCAGACCGCCTGTGGAGGAGCATCTTCCGCATCAGGGCCGTTTTATTGTCCTTCAGATCGTAAGGTATATATGGACTTGGCATTTTTTGATGAACTACAAAATCGTTTTGGTGCTAAAGGTGGAGATTTTGCAATTGCCTATGTTATTGCGCATGAAATTGGTCACCACGTTCAGACGCTATTGGGAACGTCTTCTAAAATGAGACAGCTTCAGGCACAAACTGATGAAGCCGGTGCTAACAAACTATCAGTAAAACTAGAGCTGCAAGCTGATTTTTATGCAGGTATATGGGCGCATTATGACCAAAAAATGCATGATATCCTTGAAGAAGGTGATATAGAAGAAGCTTTAAGTGCTGCAAACGCAGTAGGTGATGATGCGATTCAGAAACGTATGCAGGGTCATGTAGTCCCCGACTCTTTTACGCATGGCAGTTCAGAACAAAGAAAGTATTGGTTTAAAAAAGGATTTGAAACCGGAGATATAAATCAGGGAGAATTTTCAACTATAAAATAAAAAAGAACAATGTTAATTGTTCTTTTTTGCATTCATTATCTGCCACTGGTCATTTAAGTACTTTACCTTATTTACTTCTTTTGTTATAGATTCCAGCTCATCTTCATAATCTGGATCTTCCATTCCTGCAGCATCAAGGTCGGCTGCTCTTTCCAGCAAATTTTCCATCACCGGCTTTAATTTCTCCTGAACTATTTGTGGCATTTCACTAAATAGTTCTTCTAATTGCTGTTTTATCATAATCTCTTCGGTTTTATATTATTAACCTAACCATCCATCCCTGTCAAGGCTTCTGTATTGTATGGCTTCGGCTATATGATGTTGTTGTACATTTTCAGAGGCTTCCAGATCGGCAATAGTACGCGATACTTTTAAAATCCTGTCATAGGCCCTTGCAGAAAGATTAAGCCTTTCCATAGCGGTTTTAAGCAGTTGTAGTGAAGTTTCATCCAGTTCGCAATATTCACGTATTTGCTTTGTGTTCATTTGCGCATTATAGTGTACATTCTCAAGATGCGCAAAACGCATTGTCTGTAACTCTCGGGCTTTAGTTACACGCTGACGAATTTCTACACTACTTTCAGCTTTTTGCTTATCAGAAAGCTTCTCAAAAGGTACAGGTGTCACTTCAATATGAATATCGATCCTGTCTAACAAAGGACCTGATATTTTACTTAAATAGCGCTGCATTTCATGTGGTGAAGAACTTACAGGCGCATCAGGATCATTAAAATAACCTCCCGGACTTGGGTTCATACTTGCTACAAGCATGAAAGATGATGGATAGGTAATTGTGAATTTTGCCCTTGAAATGGTTACTTCCCTGTCTTCTAAAGGCTGGCGCATAACTTCAAGTACTTCACGTTTGAATTCTGGAAGCTCATCAAGAAATAATACACCATTATGAGCCATTGATATTTCACCGGGTTGGGGATAACTCCCCCCTCCTACCAATGCTACATTTGAAATCGTATGGTGTGGACTTCTAAATGGGCGTTGATTCATTAGTCCGCCTTCCTTGACCTTTCCTGCCACACTATGAATTTTGGTTGTTTCCAGTGCTTCTTTCAAGGTCATTGGAGGTAAAATGCTTGGCAATCTTTTAGCCAGCATTGTTTTTCCTGCTCCCGGTGGTCCTATAAGTATTATATTATGACCACCTGCAGCAGCAATTTCCATGCAACGCTTTATTGACTCCTGTCCTTTTACATCGCTAAAGTCAAATTCAGGAAAATCAAGCGTTTTGTAGAATTCCTCACGTGTATCAAAAACAGTAGGTTTTAAATCGCCTCTTCCTTCAAGGAAATCAATAACCTCAAGAACATTTTCTACTCCGTAAACCTCAAGACCGTCAACAATTGCCGCTTCTTTTACGTTTTGTTTTGGCAAAAAGAAACCTTTGAAGCCTTCTTCCCTCGCTTTTATTGCTATTGGCAGCGCTCCTTTTATAGGTTGAAGGCTACCATCAAGAGACAATTCGCCCATAATAACGTATTTATCCACTTCATCAGAAACAATCTGTCCCGAAGCAGCAAGTATACCTACAGCAAGCGTTAAATCATAAGCAGAACCTTCTTTGCGTAAATCGGCCGGAGCCATATTGATTGTAATTTTCTTTCCGGGTAACTGGTATCCGTTATTTTTAAGTGCAGCAGCTATTCGGTAACTACTTTCTTTAATAGCACTGTCAGGAAGGCCTACGAGGTGATACCCTACTCCTTTGTCAATATTGACTTCAATAGTAATAGTGGTAGCTTCTACACCAAAAACGGCACTACCAAAGACTTTTATCAGCATATAATTTATTTTGAATGGCGTATATAATTCTATTTTAAAATCTTATTTCTTACAACAGCCATCAAGACTTTCGTAAGCAACTACATCAGCTTTTATATCATCAGCATCGTAGCCCAATTTACTGATAGCAGTTTTTATTTTAGTAAGATCTGTTTTCCTGGAATTGTAAACTACTTTAATTGTCATTGCTTTTTCATCAAGCGTAATCATCTGTACCCCTTTTTCTTTAAGTAATGTTTTTTCCAGCCGGTCTCCACAAGATTCACACGCCTTACAATGATCACAATAAATAGCGGTTTTGATTACAGCCGTTTGGGTAGTTTTTTGTTTTGGCTCCTGGGCATTTGCACTTGTAAAACTTAGTACAATGATAAGGATAGTAGAGAATACTTTAATTACATTTTTCATTGAAATAAATTGATTTGGTTTAAAAATCGAAAATACGGAATTAAACGCAACTCTTAAAGTCCATCTAAAAATAAAGAAACAAATTTCTTTAATCGAAAATTACTCCTTAATTTTAAGGAAATTTATAACACCAATTATATAACACATGGGACTATTTAATGCCATTATGGGCAATGCTTCAGCTGTAGATACTGAAAAAATCCAAGGAGAATTCCAGCCAATGCTTATTGAAGGAGAGAAGATTGAAAAAGCCTTTAAATTAATAAGAGATATGTTTGTTTTCACTAATAAAAGGCTAATATTAGTTGATAAACAAGGTCTTACCGGTTCAAAAGTTGATTATCAGTCAATTCCTTATCACAGCATAACTAAATTTTCAAAAGAAAGCGCCGGTCTGCTTGATTTGGATGCTGAATTGAAGATATGGGTACGTGGTGAAGCAATGCCTATAAAAAAGCAGTTTGGTAAAGACAATAATATCAATGAAGTTTATATGATTTTGAGCCAACATATTCTATAACCCATCATCTAAACTTTTTTTTATATAATATTTTAGCCAAAACACCTAAAGTTTTGGCTATTTTTTTCACACATATGACAGAAAACACATTAGTAATTATTGGAGGTGATGCTGCCGGGATGTCTGCAGCATCAAAGGTTAGACGTTCGCAGCCTGAAAGGAAAATTATTGTCTTTGAAAAATCGGCCTATACTTCATACTCTGCGTGCGGAATTCCATATTTTATATCTGAAACGGTCAAATCGATTGATGAACTTGTTGTGCGTAGTCCGGAAACATTTAGGGAAAAGTATAATATCGACGTGAGGACAATGCATCTGGTAATGGAAGTTGATACCCAAAACAAGAAAATAAAAGTTCTTGACAAAGAAAGAAATGAAGAGTTTTGGCAGCTTTATGATCAGTTACTAATAGCAACAGGAGGAAAATCATATTGTCCGGATATAACTGGTAAAGATGCCGAAAATGCTTTTGGCGTTTCGACACTTAAAAGTGGAATTAATATTGAAAAATTTATAGAAGAAAAAAAGCCTCAGTCTGCCGTAATCATTGGTGGAGGATATATTGGACTTGAGATGGCTGAAGCCTTACTTATAAGAGGTCTTAAAGTATCAATCATCAATCGCGGTAAGCAACTGATGAATACCCTTGATCCTGATATGGGTGAAATGGTTTCTGAAGCAATGCAGAAACTTGGGATAACGGTTCATTGTGAGGAAGAGTTAAAAGCATTTCAGTTAGATGGCAATACCATTAGTGCTGTAATAACCAATAAACAATCGATTCCTGCTGACATAGTTGTTTTTGGGATGGGAAGCGCTCCAAATACTGATTTTTTAAAAGATTCCGGAATTGAGCTTGGCGTCAGGAATGCCATAAAAGTAAATTCTCAGATGCAAACCAATATAAAAGATGTCTGGGCAGCGGGAGATTGCGCTGAATCACTACATCTGATTAGTCATAGACATACTTATATAGCATTGGGGACAATCGCTAATAAAACAGGAGTCGTTGCAGGGAGCAGTATTTCCGGAGAAAATCCACATTTCCCCGGTGTTGTAGGAACCGCTGTTTGCAAAATCTGCAGCTATGAGGTTGCACGAACAGGACTGCTTGAAAAAGATCTGAAAGAGCTCGGAATAGAATATGTAAAAGGCACCATTAAAAGCAGAACGAGGGCTCATTATTATCCTAAATCTAAAGATATCACAGTGAAATTATTAGCTGAGAAAAACAGTGGCAGATTATTAGGTGGGCAGATTATCGGAGAAGAAGGTGCTGCAAAACGCATAGATGTATTAGCAACGGCTCTTACTCATAACCTGACGCTTCAAAATATAATTGATCTTGATCTTTCATACGCTCCACCCTTCTCACCTGTTTGGGATCCGGTACAAACAGCTGCCAGAAAACTAATAAATGATGTTTAAACTGATTTTTAATAACATTATTTTATAATACTTTCACCATTAAGATTTGTTGTTAGTACATCACTCATATAATCAAAGTAAGGGCGCATTGCTACAAAGGTTTTAAAAACTTCGTTATTGAAACTCTTATCCAGCACTTCTGCGTCTGTAAATTTCCTCACAGCCAAAAACTGTTTTTTCCTAATCAGGTCAATTGCTTTATGACTTTTGTCAAAATCTTTTGGAGCAGTCTTTAGCTCTTCTCCTCTAATGGTTCCAAAATACTTTTTAAAATCAGATGAATTTATGATTTCACGGATCTCACTGTCATCAAGCTCAAATTCTTTCCTTATCCTTTTAAGGTCTTCTGCATTGGGCATCCAGAAGCCTCCCTCAACGAAACAATTCCCAGGTTCCAAATGAATATAGTAACTTCCTCTGAAAAAGGGTTTTGTTCGTGAATACCATGCTCCCAAATAATTTTTATAAGGAGATTTGTCCTTTGAAAAGCGTACATCCCTGTATATTCTATACATCTGGATATTTTCTATTGAATCTGATTTTTGCAATTGATTTCCAATTTCATTAAAGAAAAACTTAGCCTGTTTTTCAATTTTCTGGAATTCAGTTTTATTAGCAGTAAACCATTCGCGATTGTTATTCTTACTTAGTAAGTTTAAAAAATCTAAAATTTCTTTTGAAACCATTACTCAGCAGTTTTTGGAACAAAAACCAGTACGGCTTCATCACCAGAATATAAAACAAGGTTTTTATCTTCAATTTTTGCTTTGTCAGCTTTTGAAAGAATTTTTAAGTATTCATCTTCAGCAACTCCCTGACAAAACATTTTTGTAGACATCATTTGACCTAAGCCTAATTTTCCATCAGCATCCACCGTATAAGAACCTCCATACTGATTACATCCTCCATTACCGGAAACCTTATTATCAGCAGTAAAAGTTATATTAGGCAGTTTATTAGGAAACTTAGATTTTAGGGTATTATTACCATTCATTGCTGACAGCACCCAGCCTGAAGATACTAAAGCATCTTTAGAGACTGTACCTTTAGTACATTTGCAACCTGTCATAACTAATGTGGCAAAAAGCACATAAAAAGCAAATATTAGTTTTTTCATCTGATTCAGATTTTGGTATGAGAATCAAATTTAAGAACAAAAAACGCTGAAATAAAATCTTTAGTAAAATTTTAAAGAAGTCCGTTATATTTACGCACAAACCATTCAGTTGCAAGGGTTATTGCAAGTAAAACAAGTATCCAGATCCAGTCAATTAAAGGAGACTTTTTAGTAATAACTTTCTGAATCGCTTTATAGCTGTCATTCGCAAGCAGCATTTCAATCAGTTTATCTGAGTTGTCCGGGTAAAATACTTTTCCATTTGTAGTAGCCGCAACTTGCTGAAGCCTTGTAAGGTCTGGATTTACAAATTGTTTTTCTATCTCGAAATCAAGCACCTCAAACGAACCATTATAGCTGGTTTTAGATGTGTTTTCGTTTACTGTAAAGCTATATAGCCCGGCATTAAGACCGTCAAGATTTACCTTATATTCTCCCGATCCCTTTAAAAAATCGTATGTTTTAGATGTGTTATCTTTTTTATTCTTTAGCTGGATAGTCAATCTTGCATTTTCATCAAATTCATAATTCTTATTGAAATACTGAGCTGATATTGGAATAACTTCACCTGAATTGTAAAAACTTTCATGAGTAACAACCAATGATTTCCTTTTTGAATTAGAAGCGAGATATTGAATTGTCTTATCAATAAAAATATCAAATTGCTCAAAAGATTTTGTATTCAAATGACTCTCAAGTCTCCATTTCCAAATATTTTCTCCTAAAATAAATGCATTTCGTGAGGGTCCCGTTTCTGAAAACACCATTAGCGGGCTATCCATTTTTACATTCCTTATTCTTGCCTGCAAAAGCGCGTTTGCATTAGACTTAAGAGTAACCGTTCCATAAGGGTTCTCCAACGGAGGAAACTGCTCGAAACCGATATTGTCTATCGCAAATGAATTGAATCCTGTAACAAAATCTGCAAGATAGTCTTCACTTTGAGATGTCATTTTGAAGCTAAGTACATTTTGAGATTGATTCAGCAAACTAAAATCAGTGCTCAGTCCCGTAATGATAAGTGTATTTAATCCGGCATTTTTATTTTGTTCAAGTATAGTCTTAAAGGATGCATCAGGCTGGTATAAAACAAGTACATTATAATCCTGAAGTGATTTTACATCTGCAGGTTTAAGAATAGTTACTTTACGCTGCTGATTGGTTTCGATGGCACGTTTGAGCGCTCCAAGATCCGGATGATTAATCGATGAAACTATTGCAACTTCAGAGCGCTGATCAATAATTTCAACAGCAAAATTCTTAATGTTGTTATAGCGGTTCTTCTCCGTTTCAGAAGAAGTGATTTGAGCCTTAAAGGTCTTCACTCCTACTTTATCAGCATCCAGCAATAATGATAACGAAATCGCTTTTTTGTCTTTTGAAAAGCTTACATTCTGTTTATAAAGTACCGAATTTCCCTGAGTAATATTAAACACACCATTAACAGGTTTATTTCCGCTATACTGCAAAAAAACTTCAACAGGGAATTTATTCTTTAAGAAAGCATACTTATTAACATTAACCTGATTTACTTTCAAATCAAGAAAAGTCGTCGTATCACCTAACACCAACGGATATACCGCAGTATTTTCTCTAAAACTATACACGTAATCATTACCTATGGTCTGATTACCATCAGTAAGCATTACAACAGGATAGTTCGTATTCCTGTAAAGTTGTTTAAGATTTTGCGCAGCCTGATCTATATGGGTTTGTTTTCCTTTAAAATTTAAAGAATCAGCATTTTCAAAACCATCTGCGAAACTATATAGCTGCACATCATATTTCTCTTTTAGCGACTTATTGTCTGCTAACTTCTCAGAAATCAGCTTTGCAATGCTGTCAGCTCTGAGTTCTTTAATAGACTGCGAATTATCAACAAGTATAGGTAGCGGAGTTTTTACTGTTTCAAGGTCTTTTGTTGTTATAACAGGATTGATTAAAAGCAAAAAGACCAAGAAGAATGCGATAAAACGAAGAAAAGCCAAAAGGTAGTGCAATCGCCCTGTCTTTTTGGCTTTAAAAATATATTGGTAAAACGACAATCCAAAGGCTGCAAATGCAGATAATACTAACAATAAAATTGTAGATGCAGTCATTTTAAATTATCAGGTGTTTTACGAATTTAGTTTATTAAGTTTATTATGTTAGCATACCGCCATCTACGTTAAGTGTCTGACCGGTTACATAAGCTGACATATCTGAAGCAAGGAAAAGACATGCATTAGCAACATCTTCAGTAGAACCTCCTCTTTTTAACGGAATACTTTCAGCCCATCCTTTTACAACATCTTCAGGAAGCTTTGCGGTCATTTCTGTTTCTATAAAACCGGGAGCGATTGCATTACAACGAATGTTTCTCGAACCTAGCTCTAATGCGATAGATTTAGTAAATCCAAGTACACCAGCTTTAGAAGCAGCATAGTTAGATTGCCCTGCATTTCCTTTTACACCCACAACAGAGCTCATATTAATGATAGATCCGTGACGTTGTTTTAGCATCGGTCTTTGAACAGCTTTGGTCATGTTGAAAACTGATTTAAGGTTTACCTCAATCACTTTATCAAAATCTTCTTCAGAAATACGCATCAACAGATTATCTTTAGTGATACCTGCATTGTTTATAAGAATATCAATGGCGCCAAATGTTTCAAGAACATCGTCAACTAGCTTTTGAGCTTCATCAAATTTTGCTGCATCAGACTGATAGCCTTTTGCCTGGACACCATAACCTTTAAGTTCTTCTTCAAGTTGTTTTGCTGCTTCTGCAGATGCACTGTAAGTAAAAGCCACATTAGCACCATGCTTAGCAAAAACTACAGCAACACCTCGGCCAATACCACGACTTGCACCAGTTATAATTGCCGTTTTTCCTTCTAATAATTTCATAATTTGTTTCAGTTTGTTTCTTTACAAAGTGACAAATATAGCAAAATGTTTATTGTTTAAAAGGAGTCGTTTTTTGTTTTTTACCTTAATTATCTTAATTAAATTTGTAATACATTCATTTAAAATCATCAACCATGCAAACCATATCAGGATTAAGAACCGTTGTACATAAAGTAAGCGATATTAATAAAGCAAAGAATGGTACGCAAAGGCCTTTAATACAGAGCCTTATTTTGACCAGCCTTTTTATGTTGGCTTCAATATTGCGAGTTATGAATTAGGCTTACAGCCCGATGATAATATTAAAGGTGATAATATTGTTACATATTGGGGAATTGAAACATTAATAATGAATATGAAAGATTTCTGAGCTTAGGAGCCATAGAATATGAGAAACCACAAAATGTCGGAGGAAAAATTATTGTTGCCTCAGTAAAAGATCCATGGGATAACATCATAGGATTAATCTACAGCTTGGAATTTAAACTTCCCTGATATGAAAACAGAACCCATAATCCGCTTTACCAAAGACGGTAAAGAAATCATAATTCGGGAAGCTACCGAAGAAGATGCCGCTGAATTGATTGGGCTCAAAAAAAGTTACATTAAAAATACCATGAGCATTCCTTTATATGAATTTGAATATAAAAACGATATTCAGATGGAAAAAGAATGGATAAACCGATTTACCAATGAATCTAACAGTCTTTTATTCGTAGCTGAGCACGAGAATAAACTCATTGGTAACATTGATCTTAATGGCAACCAACGTAAAAAGTTATTTCACACCGGTATGATTGGCATGGGGATAGCTTATCAATGGCAGAACAAAAAAATTGGAAGTTTTTTAATGGACAGCTTAATCAATTGGGCTACATCAAAATCTCAATTACGCATCATCTGGCTTGAAGTATATAGTACAAATATTGGAGGTATTAAGCTTTATGAGAAATTTGGATTTGAGCAATGCGGGCTGATAAAAAACTTCTTTGAAGAAGAAAATCCGGCAGACAAAATCACAATGGTAAAACATTTGTAAAAACAGCTTTATCCCCTATTTATATTATTCAAGCTTTCTCGATTAAAAATTTCGTTACACGAAATTTCCTTTTCGCTTCAAATTAAAGGATTAACTATTAAAATTTTACTAAAACATACCTTTCGAAACGTGGCTTTTTCGTAAATTCAGCATATAAATCGGTTAAAAATTGTAAAAGCCATGAAAAAAGAAATCAAATTAAAAAACGAGAGCGACATGAAATACGTAAAATTTATCCTGGCGGCCTTGGCTGGTTTTGGGCTTGTAAAATTCTTCGGTTATATAACTGAAGCTGAATTTGACGAAGAAGGTGATTTTGATGTTTATGACGAAGACGAATATCCTCTTTTTGTCTAATCAACAACAAAATAACTAAACCACAATAAGCACTCCGAAAGGGGTGCTATACCCTTTTAAACCTATTCAATTCTGAATTTAAAATCGAACTATTTAACGAAAAAATATTGATTTTAAGCCCTTTACCAAACAAAAAGTTAAAGCGTGAAACTTTAAGATAACCTTAGGAAAGCTTTGGTTTTACAATAGTTAACTTAGTGGATATAATAAAAATCAGAGCCTTATAAGGTTCAATAAATATCTATTAAAAAGTAAAGCTATGAGTAACAAAAAAATGATTTTAGGTATTGCAGCGGGAGTTGCAGCCTTAGCAGTTGTGGGTATCATCCTTAAAAGAAGAGGACATTTAGATGGCATCATCGGTAAAGCTGAAGAGTTGGGAAGCGATCTTGCTGATAAATATTCTAACATTAAAGAATCTGCACGCAAAAAATTTGATGAAGTTGTAGAAAAAGGTGGCGAAATTGCAGACAAATTAGCGTCTCACGCTGATAAAGCAGTTGATACCGCAAAAACAACACCTACAGCAAGAGCATAATTTTAATTGCTTACTTAATAAAAGCTCCTTATTCTAGAATAAGGAGCTTTTATTTTTTACATTTATATAAAAATAATGGCTATGAAATATAATATCTTACTGCTTTCAGGTTTAATTGCATTAATCATAGCCTGTAGCTCCAAAAAAAAAATAGCTTCCGATAATAAACATTTAAGTGAAATCAGCTCGAAAAATGATACCGTACGTATTGCAAATGATTCTCTTGAGTATGAGATAATAATTATTGATCCGGGGTTTAATTCCTGGCTTGCATCCCGTGCCAAACCAAGAGGATTTTACGGACAGCCTTATCTTGAGAATAAAAACAGGTTTTGGGTCAACGAATGGAATGCCCGTGCTATGAATCCTCAGCGCTTTGGAGAACTTTACCAAATGCAGATAGACTATAAACCACAAATAAATTATGGATATGAAGTAAACTACCTTCTTTACAATTATCTTGTTTTCTTTCAGGTAACTAATAACCAAAAACTAGGTGGAATAATCCCACAATAGAATAAATTTATAATTTGGAATAATTATAAATAATACTCTTAAAAGCTTGCTAAGCAAGACCAAAACCGGTATATTTGCTACTTTAATAGCCGAAATGGGAAATTTAAAACAGCGTTGGGGAATTACAAACAATTTTCAGTTTGTTATAATATTAATTGTTTTTGCACTTACAGGATCTACATCAGCTTACCTGGCTAAACCTGTATTAGCCTGGATAGGAATTACAAGGGATACATTTTCGCCTTTGCTCTATTGGCCTCTTTATGTTGTGCTAATCTTCCCTATCTATCAGGTATTATTATTATCTTATGGATTTATATTTGGCCAATTTAAATTCTTCTGGTGGTTTGAAAAGAAAATGCTGAAATCATTAGGGCTTGGTTTCCTTTTTAAAAACGAAAAGCCCTCTGAATAGAGAGCTTTTAATATCACATCTAAAATCAATTACGATTTAAGTTTCGACTTATAATTCTTTTTAAGCTTATCCAGCTTAGGTGTAATGACTGCTGAACAATACGGCTGATTAGGATTTTGAGCATAATAATCCTGATGGTAATCTTCCGCAGGATAGAACACTGACGCCTTACTTATCTTTGTAACAATCTTTTTATCGTAAATATGCTGATCTGCCAGCAATTTGATAAAGTTTTCTGCTGCCAGTTTTTGCGCTTCTGAAGTATAAAAAATCTCACTTCGATATTGCGTACCAACATCAGCACCCTGCCTGTTTAAAGTTGTAGGATCGTGAGTTGCAAAAAATATTTCAAGTAAATCCTCATAGGCCACTTCATCAGGATTAAATTCAATTTTTATTGCTTCGGCATGACCTGTATTACCGGTACAAACTTCTCTGTAAGTAGGGTTTTCGGTCTTACCTCCAATGTATCCTGAAGTAACCTTTTCAACACCTTTCAGATCAGTAAAAAATGCTTCTGTACACCAAAAGCAACCGCCTGCAAAAATTGCAGTTTCCGTTTTTTTGTTATCCATTTTTAAATCTCCTTCTTTAGATTTTATAATCCCTGTTTCAGGACTTTGTTTCGACTGGCACGACAAGGAAACTAATGCCAACACGACTACAAGTATATTTTTCATATTTTATTCATCTAAGTTAATGATATAAGCTTTTTATGAAAAAACATTAACCATGTTTTAAAATATACATACGAAATATTGTGCCAAAAAAGATTTATTATCTTTTAAATTGTTTGTTTCTTTGTGAAAAACGAACATTGATGATACAGGCTTCAAACATTCATAAATATTACGACAAACTTCATGTTTTAAAAGGTGTTGATCTCCATATCAAAAAGGGTGAAATCGTCTCTATAGTCGGAGCATCAGGTGCAGGAAAAACCACATTGCTGCAAATATTAGGTACACTTGATAAACCAGGCAAAGAAACCGGCACAAGCCTTATTATCAATAATGAAGATGTTCTTAAAATGAAGGATAAAGCCCTGTCTAAATTTCGTAACCTTCAACTTGGATTTATTTTTCAGTTTCACCAACTCCTACCAGAATTTACGGCATTAGAAAATGTTTGTATACCAGCATATATTGCAGGAAAGCCAAAGACGGAAACGGAAACTGAAGCAAAGCGTCTTTTAGAATACTTAGGCCTGTCACACAGGATTGACCATAAACCGGGGGAGCTTTCAGGAGGTGAACAACAGCGTGTTGCGGTTGCCAGAGCACTAATAAACAAACCTGCTGTAATATTTGCTGACGAACCATCTGGAAACCTGGACACTGCTTCTGCAGAAAACCTACATCAGCTATTCTTTAAACTTCGTGACGAAATGGGGCAAACCTTTGTTATTGTTACCCACAACGAAGAATTGGCTAATATGGCAGACAGGAAGCTTGTTATGAGTGACGGACAAATTGTTAGTACTGTTGATTCGGTTATTCGTTGATTTGGTTATTTGTTTTTACATATAAGTAACCCTACTTTTGTCCCATGGAAATGAAAATGAATGCCGATGAGCTACGCTCATTCCTTGACGAAAAAGTAATTCAATACAACAATCAGGATTTTATAGATACCGATCCTGTACAGATACCACACTTATTTACTCAAAAAGAAGATATTGAAATTGCCGGATTTCTGGCTGCTACCATAGCGTGGGGTAACAGAAAGATGATAATCAACAACGCCAAAAAGATGGTGAACCTGATGGGAAACAGTCCGTATGATTTTGTGATAAATCATAAAGAACATCATCTTGATGATTTAGAAAATTTTGTTCATCGTACATTTAACGGTTCTGACTTCACTACATTCATTAAGGCACTCCAAAATATCTACAAAAATCACAACGGACTGGAAGCCGTTTTTGCCAAACATCAGCAAAAGGAAGGCATGCAGAAAGCCATACACGAGTTCAAAAAGGTTTTCTTTGAGATAGAACATCAAAACCGAACTCAAAAACACGTTTCCGATCCTTTAGTCGGTTCTGCGGCTAAACGTATCAACATGTACCTGAGATGGATGGTACGTAACGACAATGCAGGTGTAGACCTTGGTATCTGGAAAAGTATTTCTACTTCTACCCTATCATGTCCTCTTGATGTGCATTCCGGAAATGTAGCCCGAAAGTTAGGAATTCTTACCCGAAAGCAAAATGATGCAAAAGCATTGCACGAACTTGATACCCAGTTACGCTTTATGGATCCTAATGATCCAGTAAAATATGATTTTGCGCTTTTCGGCCTTGGAGTATTTGAAGGGTTTTAGTCTTAAACCTTTGCTCCATTTAACTTGCTGTTTTTCCTACTGAATCCAAAGTAAATAGCAAGACCTATCAATAACCACACAGAGAAGTATATCCAGTTCCATACACTAAGCTGTGCCATCATGTAAAGACAACAAACAAGTCCTAAAAGAGGTATAAGAGACAGATTTTGTCTAAAAGACCATACAGCTAAAAACACTAGTGTAATAAGGAAAATCCACATAGGTATTTTATGTTTGAATAAAGCAAAACCACTCTCATATTTCAGGTTCTCAGACAAAGGGAGAGAATCTACCATTGCTTTATATTCTGTTGGATTATCCTCATAACTGCTAAGGATATGTTCAAGATCCTGATTTTCTGTGGTAGTATCATGAATATTAACTTTCAACAAATAATCATATACTGTTTTTGCCTCCTGTTCAGACAATGATGTCACTATTGTTGAAGGGCCATTAATTTCTTTATCGTTATTAATGAAAGACATTGTTGCTTCATTATTATAAATAAACGAAAATACTATGCCGGCAATAAGTAATAACGGAAATATAAATTTTGAGTTTACATAAGGAGTTTTGAACTTACCTCTCGGAATATCGTGCTTATTCTGTAAAACCAATACACCGGCACAAACAAGTACAAAGGCGAATAATGTCCCAATACTACATAAATCCGTAACAGTAGTAAGATTAAGAAAAAGTGCAGGAATAGCCACTACAAAACCGGTAACTATGGTTGCATACGAAGGAGTTTTAAATTTTGGATGCACCCTTGAGTATCTTTTAGGAAGTAATCCATCCCTGCTCATACTCATCCATATACGTGGCTGCCCCATTTGAAACACTAACAGAACACTTGCCATAGCAACTACAGCACTAACTGCTATAATACCAGACATCCATTTAAGGTCTAATTTCCCAAATACAAATGCAAGAGGGTCACCTACATTCAATTCGTTGTATCGTACCATTCCTGTAAGTACCAAGGCGATAAGAATATAAAATATCGTACAGATAATAATAGCCCACATCATCCCCCTTGGCAGGTCACGCTGAGGATTTTCACATTCTTCAGCCGTAGTGGAAATTGCATCAAAACCAATATAAGCAAAGAAAACTGCCGATACTCCTTTAAGAACACCTGCCGCACCGTTAGGCGCAAAAGGATCCCAGTTGTCTACGTCTACATAAAATACACCTACAGCAATAACCAAAAGAATAATACACAATTTTATAACTACCATAAGGTTACTTGCGTTTCGTGATTCTTTCATTCCTCGGTATACTAAAGCCGTTATGAGCACTATAATCAATAAAGCTGGTAAATCAGCTACAAGATGTAATGAACCAATAGTTGGAGCATTAGTATAAGCTTCGTAAGCAGTTTTAAGTCCTGCGTCAAGATTCTCAAAAGTTTTCCCCCCCTGCATTAATGCCATCGCTTCGTGATAACCATTAGAAGCGCTCAGGTAATCCATTTGTATCCATTGCGGTAAATGTATTCCCCCACTATCGAGCAATCCAGTAAAATAATCACTCCATGATATCGCGACTGTGACATTTCCAATTGCATATTCCATAATAAGTGCCCAACCAATTATCCAGGCTACAATTTCACCAAAAGCAACATATGAATAAGTGTAAGCACTTCCTGAGACAGGTACCATAGAGGCAAATTCTGCATAAGCGAAGGCTGCAAAACCACAGGCAATTGCTGTAAATAAAAATAAAAAGATTACTGCGGGTCCGCCATCGGCACTTGCTTTGCCTATTGTACTGAATATTCCTGCACCAATTATAGCAGCAATACCAAAAGCAGCAAGGTCTTTAACCCTTAAATGCCTACCCAATGACTGATGTCCATCATTATTATCTACCTGATTTAATATATCCTGAACATTCTTTTTTCTGAATAAATCTTTTAATGCCATTTGGTTAGGTGTAATTTTTAAAATGCTTTATTAATGCAGTTAACAAATATATAAACTTAATCTAAAAAAGAAAGTGCAGATTAGAGAATTCATGACTCTTTATCCCGCTTAATGCGTATAGGCTTTTTCTATTCGAACATAAGAAAATATGATATTCGTCATAACAAATAAACGCTCATATTACCTATTTTTGCAACGGTAAAAATTAATAACCCTAAAATTTATATTATGTCATTAGTAGGAAAAAAATTCCCTAGCATTGCTGTTGATGCGATCTCTGAAATGGGAGACAATCTATCAATCAACATTTTCGAAGAAGCAGTAAACAACAACAAAAAAGTACTACTATTCTGGTATCCTAAAGATTTCACTTTTGTTTGTCCAACTGAGCTTCACGCTTTCCAGGCAGCTCTTGGTGAATTCGAAAAAAGAAACACTGTTGTAATCGGTGCATCATGTGACACTAACGAAGTTCACTTTGCATGGTTAAATACTCCAAAAGATAAAGGTGGAATCGAAGGTGTTACTTACCCTCTTCTTGCTGACACTAACAGAAACCTTTCTAATGTACTTGGTATCCTTGATATCGAATCTTCAGAGTACAACGACGAAACGGATTCGGTAATCCTTACAGGTTCTAACGTAACTTACAGAGCTACTTACCTTGTTGACGAAACAGGAAAAATTTTCCACGAAAGCGTTAACGATATGCCTCTTGGACGTAATGTAGCCGAGTATCTAAGACTAATCGATGCATATACGCACGTACAGACTAAAGGTGAAGTATGTCCTGCAAACTGGGAAGAAGGAAAAGAAGCAATGACTGCTGACCGTACAGGTGTAGCTGCTTACCTTTCTGCTAACTAATTAAAAATAAAGATCATGTTGCAAGAACTTGAAAAGGATAATTTGGCAGAGATCGTTGCCGGTAATGAAACTGTTGTAGTACAGTACTCAGCCGGATGGTGCGGTAACTGCAGGATCATGAAGCCAAAATTCAAAAAAATGGCTACTGAAAATGAAAATGTAACGTTTGTAATTGCCGATGCTGAAAATTTCCCTGAATCAAGGAAACTTGCAAAGGTTGATAATCTGCCTACATTTGCTACCTTTAAAAATGGTGCGCTTGTAAATCAGGTACAAACAAATAAAGTCGAAGTTTTAACAGATTTAGTCAATGAAGTTACCAGTAATTAAACACCTTACCCAATTTATTGAGGACAACGACCAGGATTATATCATAGAAACTCTTGAGGTACTTGAAGCACTCACAGAAGTTCCCTCACTAAAAGATGAAGAACTTGATGTTATTGGTGAGCTTATCTCAAACATGTATGGTGCACTCGAGGTAAACAAAATGATTAAAGACGGAACCGACAAAAAAGAAGCCCTGAATACATTTATGAAAAGGGTTCTTGGTGCCATCGACAAAGACTAAGCTTTAGATATTAAAAACGCTTCCGGAAACGGGAGCGTTTTTTTGTTATAGAATTATTAGTTTTACAATCATAAACTATAATCGATGCATCTCTATATAAAAAACATGGTTTGCCCACGCTGCATTACCGCTGTGCGAAATGAACTGGAACAACTTAAACTGACAATTAACTCAGTAGAACTGGGCGAAGCAGAAATAGTTGAAGATTTATCAACTGAAGAGCTGTTACAACTGGAAGAATCACTTAAAAAGCTTGGTTTTGAACTTATTGGCGATCGTAAGGGGCGTATTATAGAACAAATCAAAACTGAAATAGTGTATCTGGTTCATCACTCTGATGAGATAATCAAAACTAATTTATCTACATGGCTATCAGATAAACTTCGTTATGACTATACTTATTTAAGCAATTTGTTCTCGGAAGTAGAAGGAACTACTATCGAAAAATATTATATAACTCAGCGTGTTGAAAAAGTGAAAGAGTTATTAGTTTATGACGAACTTTCACTTGCAGAAATCGCTGATGCTTTGGGATATAGCAGTGCTGCATATCTTTCGAATCAATTTAAAAAAGTAACAGGTCTCACTCCTACTTTCTATAAGTCCATCAAAGAAACAAAACGCAGAAATATAAACGAACTGTAAATCTCGATAATGATTCGAAAAATTCCGTAACTATAGATTTAATTGTTATGACGAAATTTGTACTATAAATCGTAATTAACAATTAACAATGACACATACATATAAAATTGCCGGAATGACATGCGACGGATGTTCAGCAAAAGTGAGCCATCTCATAAAACAATTGTCCAATGTAACTGATGTTGCAATAAATCTTGAAAAAGGTGAAGCAGATATTTCTATGAGTAAACACATAGCTACTCCTGAACTTCAAAATGCCCTTAAAGACTATCCAAAATACCAGCTTTCTGAAATAGAAATTCATTCTCATAAACCTGAAAGAAATATATTTTCAGAACAACAATCCATACAGGAAGATAAAAGAACATGGATAGAAACATACAAGCCTATTGTGTTGATATTTATATATATAACTACAATATCTTTAATTGTTTCTTTAAATGAAGAATCTTTCAAAGAAGAGACATTTATGCGCATTTTTATGGCAGGTTTTTTCCTTACGTTTTCCTTTTTTAAAATGCTTGACTTAAAAGGCTTTGCAGAAAGTTATACCATGTATGACATTGTTGCTAAAAAATTTAATGGTTGGGGTTATATCTACGCTTTTCTTGAATTGGCATTAGGATTAGCTTTTGCAATTAATTTTGATCCGGTCTTTACCAATGCTTTTACTGCAATATTAATGTCGGTTAGCTTAATTGGTGTGCTACAAAGCGTTATGAATAAGAAAAGAATACAATGTGCCTGCCTGGGAGCTGTATTTAACTTACCAATGAGCACTGTAACTATTATAGAAGATGGTATTATGATAGCAATGAGTGTTATTATGCTGGTAATGCTATTATAATCCCTTATAAATGAATAAGAACCCAAACGCTTCCATTTTGGAAGCGTTTTTTATTATAAGCTTAAGAATTTATGTATAATTCCAAAGCAGAAATTGTTACTTTTGCTTTTCTAAAACAATCTAAAATGGCTAATATTTTATTGGGTGGAAACCCTATCTCAACAACTGGAGAATTACCTCAAACCGGTACAAAAGCACCTGACTTTACTCTGGTAAAAACTGATCTTTCAACCGTATCGCTTTCTGATTTCAACGGAAGCAAACTGGTTTTAAACATATTCCCAAGTATTGACACAGGCACTTGTGCTACTTCAGTTAGAAAATTCAATGAGAAAGCTTCAAGCCTACAAAACACAAAAGTATTATGCATTTCACGTGATCTTCCATTTGCACAAAATCGTTTTTGTGGAGCTGAAGGCCTTGAAAATGTAATTTCACTATCAGACTTTAGAGACGGTAGCTTTGGTAATGCTTATGGACTTACTGTTGCTAATGGCCCGCTTCAAGGACTTCATTCAAGGGTAGTTATAGTACTTGATGAGCAGGGTAATGTAAAATATACAGAGCAGGTGGCTGATATAAAAGATGAGCCAAACTATGAAAACGCTCTAGCTGCTCTTTAATAAAACCTTAACTGAATGAAAGATAACAGGTTTGTTATAGGAAGAATGAAAAGTATGGAGTACTCAGTAAAAGGAGCTTATAAGCTTATTACTACTGAGCACAGCGTAATGGTTCAGTTTTTCATTGGTATTGTTGTAACTATAGCTGGTTTTTGTTTTAACATCTCATCAACAGAATGGATGCTGCAAACACTTGCAATAGGACTTGTACTTTCAATAGAAGGTCTGAATACTGCTGCTGAAAAAATAGCTGACTTCATTCATCCCGAATATCATGAAAAAATAGGTTTCATTAAAGATATAGCTTCAGGGGCAGTTTTTTTTGCTGCCATGGCTGCCATTGCAGTGGGCGCAATTATATATTACCCAAAAGTAGTTCTGCTTTTTTAATTATTGATATTTTTACAGTCAAGACACTTATTCTAAATGGCGAAGAGTAAAAAAGAAACATCAGAAAAACCTGTATCAGAAAAGAAAAAATGGACACTATCCCGACAACACAAAGTGCTGATTGGGATTTTGTTCTTTTTATTCTCTATAGCATTATTATTATCATTCATTTCATATTTCCTGTATTGGGAATTTGACCAGAGTACTTTAACTGCTTTTGATGACAGGAAAGAAACCGTAAATAACTGGCTAGGAAAATTTGGAGCTTCGCTTGCGGATTTTTTCCTTTACCACGGCTTTGGTGTGGCCTCTTTTATCCTTATCCGTTTTTTCTTTTTAACCGGTGCTTACCTGGTTTTAGACCTTCCGGTTAAAAAATTAAAGAAAACTCTATTCTGGGATCTTTATCTGGTAATAATAGTGTCAATACTTTTTGGTTTTTTCAATGCATATATCCCTGAATTAGGTGGTGTTATAGGCTTTGAGATGAATCTTTTCATGCAGGATTACCTTGGGAAAATAGGTACTATACTTGTACTTGTTTTTGCTTTATTTGTATTCCTTATTTTTAAAGTAAGAATTTCACCTGATGCAATTAAAACTTTCTTTGAGCGCAAATTTGAAGAAGAAGAAACCGAAGAAGAAAATACTGAAAAAGATGTTATCGTTCCTCCGGTTGCAGTTCAGACCCCTGTAAAGCCTAATGTGGCATTACAACCTGAAAAAAACAACGACCAAGAAGACAATTACAGTGACTATACTGAAGATGAGGAAGACGAGGAACTTGCAAATATTGAATTAAAAACAATTCCAACCCCTCCTCCTCCTCCTTCTCAATTCGAGATTAACAGAGAGGCACTTAAACCTACAATTGAGCACGCATCTGAAATTAATCTTGATCCGGTTAAAACAAAACAGCCGGAGCCACATCACGAAATAATAGAAACCAATGATAAAAATTTTGTCATTGAAAAGATTGAGGAAGAATCTACAGTTGAAGAAAATCTTGCAGCAAGGTTAGTAAAGGATTTTGGTGAGTTTGATCCCACATTAGACCTGTCTAATTATCAGTTCCCTTCTATTGAATTACTTAAGGACTATTCTTCGGGAGGAATTACCATTAACCAGGAAGAGCTTGAAGAAAACAAGAACAGAATTGTAGAAACACTTCGAAATTATAAAATTGACATTGCTCAGATTAAAGCTACTGTAGGGCCAACAGTTACTTTATATGAAATAGTACCCGAAGCAGGTATAAGAATATCTAAGATCAAAAGTCTTGAGGATGATATTGCCCTTTCGTTATCAGCGTTGGGAATCCGTATCATTGCCCCTATACCGGGTAAAGGAACTATTGGTATTGAGGTACCAAACAAGACTCCTACTATGGTTTCAATGAGGAGTGTTATAGCTGCACCTAAATTTCAGACTGCAGAGATGGAGCTACCTATTGCTTTAGGTAAAACAATCTCAAATGAAACATTTGTAGTAGATCTTGCCAAGATGCCTCACCTTCTTATGGCAGGTGCGACCGGACAGGGTAAATCGGTTGGTTTGAATGCAGTTCTTACCTCATTACTTTACAAAAAACACCCTGCTGAAGTAAAATTTGTATTGGTTGACCCTAAAAAGGTTGAACTAACACTGTTTAACAAAATAGAAAGACATTACCTTGCCAAATTACCGGATGATGGTGATGCCATCATTACAGATAATACAAAGGTTATCAATACACTTAACTCACTATGTATTGAAATGGACAACCGTTATAGCCTCCTTAAGGATGCAATGGTTAGAAACATTAAAGAATACAACGAGAAATTCCGTCAAAGGAAACTGAATCCTGAGAATGGACACCGCTTCCTTCCATACATTGTTTTGGTTGTCGATGAGTTTGCTGATCTTATTATGACTGCAGGAAAAGAAGTTGAAACCCCAATTGCCCGTCTGGCCCAGCTTGCGCGTGCTATTGGTATTCACCTGATTATAGCAACACAGCGTCCGTCAGTAAACGTAATTACAGGTATCATTAAAGCCAACTTCCCGGCAAGGATTGCATTCAGGGTAACATCAAAAATAGATTCCCGAACTATTCTTGACAGTCAGGGAGCTGATCAGCTTATTGGTCGCGGAGATATGCTTTACACTCAGGGCAATGACCTGACGCGTGTACAATGTGCGTTTGTTGACACCCCTGAAGTCGAAAAAATAACAGAATTTATCGGTTCACAAAAAGCATATCCACAGGCTTACCATCTTCCTGAATATGTTGGCGAGGAAAGTGGCATCAATCTTGATATGGATATATCTGAAAGAGATTCGATGTTCAGGGATGCAGCAGAAGTAATTGTAACAGCTCAACAAGGCTCTGCCTCATTACTTCAGCGTAAATTAAAATTAGGATACAACAGAGCAGGAAGGCTGATCGATCAGCTTGAAGCTGCCGGTATTGTTGGTCCTTTTGAAGGAAGTAAAGCGCGAAATGTATTAATTCCTGATCTTACAGCTCTTGAGCAGTTTTTCAAAAATGAAGAAAATAACTTTTAGCATGCGTACGATTAAAGGAATATTCCTGTTTTTATTACTTACAATTACCTTAAACCTTCAGGCACAGAATTCTGACAAAGCTAAGGCGTTACTTGATCAGGTAAGTGCTAAGGTAAAAAGCTATGAAAACATTGCTATAGATTTCAGGTACTCTATGAGTAATTCCAGACAAAACCTTAATCAGGAAAGCAAAGGCAGTGTTACTCTAAAAGGAAATCTGTATAAGTTAGATTTCATGGGTACAACCCGGATATTTGACGGTAAAAAGGTCTACAACATCGTTCCTGAAGATGAAGAGATATCAATATCAAAATATGATGATCAGAAAAGCGATGACCTTACTCCTGCTAAGATGTTAACTTTTTTTAATTCGGGTTATAAATATTCATGGGATATACTTCAAAACATTAAGGGAAGAAAAATCCAATATGTAAAGTTAAACCCATTAAATGCAAAAGATAAGACAAAGGAAGTGCTGATAGGTGTTGATGTGCAGACAAAACATATTTACAATTTTATTCAGACAGAAAAGGATGGTACTAAAATACTCATTACAATAAATTCTTTTAAAACAAATCAGCCTTTGTCAAAAAATCATTTTACCTTTACCGAAAGTAAATACCCTAACTACTATATTAATAGATTAGACTAATTTTTGGTGAAAATATTAGACCGTTACATCCTTACTTCGTTCATTCAGACCTTTGCGTCGGTATTTATTATCCTGTTTTTCATTTTTGTATTACAGGCTATATGGCTTTTTATCGCTGAACTGGCAGGTAAAGATCTTGATATATGGTTAATCATTAAGTTTTTGGCTTTCTATGCTCCAAAAATTGTTCCTTTGGTATTACCACTTTCTATACTGTTGGCATCAATCATGACCTTTGGTAATTTCGCAGAGAATTATGAGTTTGCTGCCATGAAATCTTCAGGCATTTCACTGAACAGAGCCATGCGTAGCCTGACTATATTTATTTTTGCACTTAGCATTGTTGCTTTCTTTTTTGCAAATAATGTGATCCCTAAAGCAGAATATAAATTTATCAATCTCCGAAAAAATATCATTCAGCGTAAACCTGCTATGGCAATAGCCGAAGGCCAGTTCAACGCAATTGGGAACTTCAATATTAAAGTTGATAAAAAATCAGGTGAAAATGGCGAAAAACTCTCAGGCGTTACCATTCACAAAAGAAATCCGGGAGCATCTTATGCTACTATCATACGCTCTAAAACCGGACTTTTAAAAAGTAATGACAAATCAAATTTACTTCAGCTCGAGCTATTTGATGGTTATTATTATGAAGAAGTAAATTCTAAAAATCCAGTTGAGCGCCAAAAACAGCCTTTTGCTAAAAGTAGCTTCTCTAAACAGGTGATGAACATCGATCTTACCATGCTTAACTCTAATGACATGGACGATGAAAAAATTGCCAACACCAATACGATGTTAAATATCAACGAATTGAGATATACTCTCGATTCACTTGAAACAAACTATACCAAAGAATCAAAAAGCATTGCCGACAACATTAACCAAAGATATAATGTAACGCTTAATGAAAATATTACGTCTAAAAACATTGGTTTAATAGATTCTTCTGTTGTCAAAAACAGTATGCCGAAAAATCTTCTTGATCTGGTAAAAGATGAAAAAGACAAAGTAAGAGTTCTTGAGAATGCAAAAAATAACATCAATAGCTCTGAATTTTTTATGGTTTCCGGAAAAGCGCAGCTTTTTGATAAAACTAAAAACATTAATGGACACTGGCTCGCTCTTTATGAAAAATTTGTAATTGCTTTCTCATGTCTGCTGATGTTCTTTATTGGGGCTCCGTTGGGCGCTATCATCCGTAAAGGAGGACTTGGACTCCCTATAGTATTTGCGGTACTAATATTTATTATTTTCCATTTCATAAATACATTTGGAAGAAAATTAGCCAGCGAAAATGGTATCCCTCCTTTCCTGGGATCGTGGATGTCATCTTTTGTACTAACTCCTTTTGCAATACTCTTAACATACAGAGCAACTAATGATAAAGGAGTAAGCATCAATTTTGACTGGTTAACAACTCCATTTGAAAAATTATTTAAATCAAAATCAAAAGAACACAAATAATGTCGACTGATATAAAAATTAAACTTAATACCATTGAAGAAGCCATTGAGGATATTCGTAATGGTAAAATCATTATAGTTGTTGATGACGAAGACCGTGAGAATGAAGGTGATTTTCTTGCTGCTGCTGACAAAGTAACACCGGAAATGATAAACTTTATGGCAACACATGGAAAGGGACTTATATGTACCCCCTTAACTGAAAAACGCTGTAAAGAACTTGGGCTTCATCCTATGGTAAGTAATAATACCGATTCAATGGAAACTGCATTTACTGTATCGATAGACCTTAAAGGAAAAGGGGTAACTACAGGAATTTCGGCTCAGGATAGATCCAAGACAGTTGAAGCACTTACTGATCCCGATACAAAACCACATGATTTAGGAAGACCGGGACACATATTCCCTCTTATTGCTAAAGAAGGTGGTGTTTTAAGAAGAACAGGACACACAGAAGCGGCTATTGATTTTGCCAGACTTGCCGGATTCAAACCGGCTGGGGTTATCTGTGAGATTATGAACGAAGACGGTACAATGGCACGCTTACCGGAATTGTATGAAGTTGCTCAGAAATTTGATCTTAAACTGGTATCTATAGAAGATCTTGTTGCCTACAGAATGCAACATGACAGTCTTATTCAGAAAAAAGAGGATTTTGAAGTAGAAACACGCTTTGGAACCTTCCGTATGAGAGCTTATGTACAAACTACAAATAAGCAAGTTCATATTGCTCTTACAAAAGGCAGCTGGAACATAGGCGAACCGGTATTGACGAGAATAAACTCAACCCAGATAAATAATGATATTCTGGGTACACTTACCAATAATGCTGATACCAAACTTGACAATATGTTTAAACGTATTAATGAAGAAGGTAAAGGAGCTATTCTGTTTATTAACCAGGAGACCTCTCCTATTGAATTACTGGGGCGCATAAAAGAACTTAAAGAATTACAGTCACAAGGCATAAATAAAGCACCACAGCCTAAAATGGACGACAGAGACTTTGGTATAGGTGCTCAGATCTTACATGATATTGACATCTCTAAAATACGTTTACTAACCAATTCCGGACAGACAAAACGTGTTGGAATGATTGGTTACGGCCTTGAAATAACAGAATACGCAGAATTTTAAAAAAAACTTTCATTCTTAAATATTAGGTAATGAAATGTTTAGGAAATAATGAAAAATAAAATGTGTTTTAAAGCAAAATAGTTTTTGGGAAAACGAAAAACCTTACTATATTTGCAACCGCAATGAGGGAACAAATTGCAACACATATTGGAGGAATGGCAGAGTGGTCGATTGCGGCAGTCTTGAAAACTGTTGACTGTAACAGGTCCGGGGGTTCGAATCCCTCTTCCTCCGCTTAAAAAAGCCCTTTAGATTTTTATCTAAAGGGCTTTTTGTTTTACCTGTTTTGACTACATATAATTAAGAAACTACATTTAAAATTTTAAATAATTTATTGACTAAATAGTTTAGTTTTTGATCTGTAATTTTTTATTAAAAAATAAAGGCTTATTCATTTGCAAAACCGAAAAACCTTACTATATTTGCAACCGCAATGAGGGAACGAATTGCAAGACATATTGGAGGAATGGCAGAGTGGTCGATTGCGGCAGTCTTGAAAACTGTTGACTGTAACAGGTCCGGGGGTTCGAATCCCTCTTCCTCCGCTTAAAAATAAAACCCTTTAAATCAAAAAGATTTAAAGGGTTTTTAATTTATGCTAACTATAACAAAGTATAGATATCAACATAAAGAAAGACAGTGACTCATAAACTGTATTCAATAGTATCTGCTAAAAAATATCAGGATCACCTTTACCTTCTCTAATTACTATAGGCTCATCACCTGATAAATCAATAATAGTTGAAGCTACATTGTCTCCATATCCTCCATCAATAACAGCATCAACAAGATTTTGCCATTTTTCAAATATTAGTTCAGGATCAGTTAAATATTCTAACACCTCGTCTTCGTCATAAATAGATGTTGAAACGATGGGATTTCCTAACTGACGTACAATTTCTAATGCTATATTATTGTCAGGGACACGAATACCTACGGTTGTTTTCTTTTTAAATTCCTTTGGGAGATTATTATTTCCGGGAAGAATAAATGTATAAGGTCCCGGCAATGATCTTTTAAGTATTTTAAAAGTCGAAGTATTTATCTGCTTTACATAATCTGAAAGATTACTTAAGTCGCTACAAACAAAAGAAAAATTTGCTTTATCTAGCTTAACACCTTTAATCCTGGCAATTCGCTCTAAAGCTTTAGAATTAGTAATATCACAACCCATTCCATATACGGTATCAGTAGGATAAATAATAAGACCGCCGTCACGTAAAATCTTTACTACGCGATCTATCTCTCTCTCATTAGGGTTCTCTGGATAAATCTTTATAAACTGAGCCATTGGAATAGTAATTTGTAGTTTTGGTTAAGACAATAAATTTAGTCATTCTGTATGAATAGTTACGTTAAAGCAAACATAAACGTTTATCAATCATAATTTTAAAAATACCTATTTATTGGGATTTTATTTATTGCTAGAACTTGGTAGCTTTATAAAAACATTTAATATTATGAAAACAAGACAATTACTAAATGTTATAGGTATCTTCATCGTGGTGATTAATTCGGTATCCGTAACAGCTCAAAGCGTACAAAAATTCACCATAAATAATAAAACCTACTATGGGACAAAAGCAATACCTGAAGAAATTAAAGGCTATTACCAATATGAAAAAACCAAACAGCCTATAGTAGAAATTAACGAAGACGGTATGGGACAATTTCAGAAGCACGGTGTTAAAGCATATCCTGTAGAATACTGGGTACAGACCGATGAAAACGGTGTGATTCAAAAAGTAAAAAGTGAGGTCAATAATAATTATCAGGTGGTGCTTATTCTTTTATATGGCAGTAATGGTGAAACAGGATGGAGAGGAGAAAGCGCAGGAACTTATGATCGCATTGAAGCTACTGTAGCCTATGACCAGGGTTATGTAATTATACTTGGAGAAAGATTTAAGAAAATCAATTAAATCTTTCAAACCAATCGTATTAAAGCGTACTTATCCGAATACATATATTTTATTTTAAATCTATTCCGCAGAAGCATAAGTTATATAAGCATTTATATTAGTTATGCTTCTACTCTATTTCTTATGTATAAAGTATTAGAATTAAGCATGAAATTACACAATTTTATTTTTTCAAAATTCTATTGTCATTTGAAATTTTATTAATTACTTTGCAAAACAAAGTTCTTTACAATATCTTTCTGGTCTCAACTTTTAATTATAAATTATGGTCTCACAATCAGTAAGGCTATTTTTTTCAACATTTACTTTGTATATCAAAGTACTATTAAGTAATAAATATGAAAACAACCACCCTAACCAAAACATTCAGCAGGCATTATATTTTATTTGCCCTAGCAGCTTTCTGCATAGCACTTTTACTTCTGAGGGCAAAGATCACACAGTCAATATTTTTCTTTTTTCTGATTTGGAATCTGTTTCTTGCTTATACTCCACTGGCAATAACATCTCTGATGCGACAGCAAAGCTATTTAATGAAAAAATGGTATTGGTTCACTCCTGCACTACTTTTATGGCTTGTCTTACTTCCTAACGCGCCATACATCATTACAGACTTCATTCATCTGAAAAAAGAGACTAATGTTCCTGTATGGTTCGAAATACTGCTTATAGCATCATTTTCAACATGTGGTATGCTTTTCGGACTTGCATCCATGAAAGATATGTTTACAATGATATTAAAACGTACAACTGAGCGAATCGCCTGGATTGCGTTGGCAATAGTCTCAATACTTTGCGGATTTGGTATGTATGTTGGTCGCTTTCTGAGATACAACACCTGGAACATTTTACAAAAACCGTACGCATTAACCGTAGATATATTATGTAGCCTTACTAACGTCGAAACCTGTAAGCCGGCATGGGGCATTACTTTAGGATTTGGCATACTTATGTTCCTGCTCTTCAATTTATATCATACACCAAAAACTAAAAAAAATTTATAACAACACTTTGCATTTCAAAGTAAATTAATAATCAATATGGTAGCAATAACGAATTTAATTGACACGCTAATCGATAACAAAAAAGCTTCCGTTACAATGGATGAGCTAATCAGTTATCCAAAAGACACTCTGGGTTTTCATGTGGGTAATTTTCTTTTCAATCACAGCCATGATGCTCAACCACAGCCCGAAATGATTGATATATTGAGGGTTCTCATCAATGAAGAAGTATCAGATAAAGAAGAGATTGCTATGCATTTCTATCTGTTTGGTAATGGCGACCTGGCATTAAAGAATCTTTTTGTAATTCTGACAGGTTCTCTGCTCTACCCTTTTAAAATAAGGTATTTCTATAAAAGATACAAAGATGGAAAAAATGCCCTGCGTTTTTATGACCTGAACCATTTCAGGATGCTCCACTTACCACTAGAAAGAATTAAAGACACTTTTTTAATCCGATAATTATGGAGTATAGATTAACTCAGTTATTAAGGCTGCCAGTATGGTTATTTGGTATATCCTTTACGTTTGGTACACTTTTATTTTTATTGAATTTATTTGGAGATAGTGACATAAAGGAGCTTTCTTATCCAATAGGTATTTTATATATACTAACAGCTGCCTTTATTAACGCCTCAGTATTTGCAGCATTGATTATTTGTTCGTTCATTTTTAAGGAACAGCAAAACAGAGTTTTACAACACGCGGCAATATTATCCGTAAACATACCTATAGCCATACTGTATGCATATATCGTCCTTAACGATCCTTTCGGACTAAAAAATCATTATTAATCACAAAATAAACAATCATGGAAACATACGAAGACATTATAGAAAACAGGGTTGACCTTATACTGCTTCTAAGTAATTGGATATTTAAAATTACGCTGGGAATTGGTAGTCTCTTGTTTCTACTGCTGTGGGCAATTAATGATAATACTTATTTAATAAACGTCGGAATATTCTACACAGTAATAGCCTTTGTTATAAATGCAATCGCCTTTCTATCATTAATAATATTCTCATTTATATATTCTTATTATCAAAAATCAATTCTACTTAAAGCAGGTATGCTATTGCTCAATCTTCCTATAGCATTTTCTTATCTGTACTTAGGAATATCATACCTAAGTTCTAAATCTCCTTACTAAAAACTAATAATAAAACCAATATCAATCATGGAAACAAATCAAAGTCATCATTCATCACCGCTTCAACAGCCAGGTCAAACTACAAATTTCTTTCAGTCAAGTACTGCAAAAATTTTAATGGTAGGGCTTCTTACACTTGTTTTACTTATTCCATTGCAATACGTTAAAAGCTTAATTTTTGAACGTTCAGAACGTCAAAAAGAAGTTGTAAACGAGATTAACAGCAAATGGGGTGGACAAGTTTACTTTTGCGGTCCTATCCTAAAAGTACCCTATAGCACTTATACAGAAAACAAACTGATTGATGAAAAAACCAAGCAGGTAACCATCCAGCGTTCAAGAATAGATCAGTTTGCTTATTTCTTGCCGAACGAACTGAATGCCGATGTTAATGTAAACACGCTTCAAAAGAACAGAAGCAATTATGAATCTGTGGTATACAACTCCGCTATGAAATTTAAAGGCAACTATACCTACCCTTCTTTTGGCGATAATGCTTTACCGGAAAACATACATTGGGATAAAGCAACTATACTGATTAAAACCAATAATATAAAAAGCATTACCGGAGGTGTTACTGTAAATATAGGCGGAAAGAAATATTCATTTGAGCCGGCTCCAAGCGATAAAGAAAATGATACTCTTTCTTCATTAGAAACCCAACCTGTAAATCTAACAACAGCCTTCACTACAGGCCCGGCTTCATTTGACCTGAACATCAATTACAAGGGAAGTGAAAAAATTGCTATCGTTCCTATAGGTAAAATGACACATGCATCAATGACTTCTAACTGGCCTTCACCCAGCTTTGATGGCAGTTTTCTACCGGAAAACAGCAATATAACCGAAAAAGGTTTCTCCGCAAACTGGAAGGTATCACACTTAAACAGAAGTTTCGGTCAGCAACATTTTGGATCCCTGCCCAACCTTCAGGCAAATACTTTTGATGTAAAATTCCTTATCCCCGTAAACCAGTACCAACAGAACGAACGAGCCGCAAAATATGGTTTCCTTGTTATTGGACTTACCTTTCTTGTATTTTTCCTTATCCAGTCGGTAAGTAAAATAGCAATACACATATTTCAATATTCCATGATAGGTTTGGCTCTTATTATGTTCTACACTTTGCTTATTTCAATCACTGAACACAGTACCTTCAGACTTGCTTACATTATTGCAGGAATATCTGTAGTAGTTATGATTGCACTTTATTCGATCTCCATTTTAAAAAACAAAAAATTTCCGGTCTTTATAGCTATATCATTAAGTGCGCTGTACAGTTTTATTTATGTAATTATTCAACTCGAAAATTATGCATTACTAGTTGGAAGTATTGGGCTATTCGCCATATTGGGTGCGGTAATGTACTTCTCCCGTAAAATTGAATGGAAATAACCTTAACCAATCAACCTGATCCATTCAAAAAAGAAACCCTGACCGGATTCGGTCAGGGTTTCCCACTTTATATATAACAATTATAACTATTTAAGTTCTTTTACACGAATGAGCACATCAGACTCAAGATTAGTAACAACACCTTTAACGGTTATGTTATCTCCTACTTTAACAGTCCTGTATTGTTTAGGATCATCAAGATTAGGAATGCTTATTGTCGCTGCAAAATTACTTCCTTTAGCTGTAGTTATTTTTGCAGTATAACCATCTTTACCCTGATTGATCTCTGTTACTTTCCCGGTAACTTCAATAATATCATTGTCGATATGTTCAGTAACGGGTTCTGCTGCAGGTGCAGGTACAGATACTGTATCTACAACTTCCTGAACTGCCGGTTCTGCTGTTGTAGTTCCTTCTGCTTTTTTATTGCACGATACCGTTAAAATAGCAGCTGCTACAAACGCTATTGATAAAAATTTAATCTTCATATTAGCTTCTTTTACTCAAAGATAAGGCTTTTCGTATTAATGAATGTTAGCTTATTATAAAAAAAGCGGCTGCAATTTGCAGCCGCTATTATATCTATCAGTAAGACAGTTTATTAATGTCCCCCTGAAATCTTTTTATCAAAGTCGATACCCTGGCTTCTTAAGATACCTTTTACTTTCCATGCATAGAAAGCAAGATAAGCGAAACAGATAACACCAACGATATAACTTATTTTAATATTAGTAGCATCTGCAACGGCACCTTGTATAAGACTAACGATACCTCCACCACAGATCATCATAATAAGGAAGTTACTTCCCTGAGTTGTTTTATGTCCAAGACCACTTACCGCAAGGGTAAAGATACAAGGCCACAAAGTACTACAGAATAATCCAACACTTGTAAACGCATATACAGATACCATACCTGTAGTAGCCATACCAGTAAGCAATGCTACAATACCAAGTCCTGAAAAAAGCAATAACATTCTGGCAGGATTACCTTTACTGGTAAAGTCTGCAGCTATAAGAACCAATAGAATCAGTCCATAAACGTAGAAAGGAGCAAGATCATGATCCATGAATGCATTCACTCCCAAAAATACGCCAAAAGCCAAATATGGAGCAATAAATTTAAATACCTTCTGTAATGACACATTATCAGTAAATGCCTCAACAGCACCTCCCCAACGGCCAATCATTAAACTTGCCCAATATAAAGATATATATGGAGCAACACTGCTTGTTAAGAAGCCAAGATCTTTTTCAAGATATGCAGGTAAATTAGCTGCTGTAGATACTTCAACTCCAACATAAAGGAATATAGCCAGCATACCCATTAAAAGCTGTGGATAGTTAAGTACCGATTTTTTTGTTTCAACAGTTTCTTCTTTCACACCTTCTTCTAAAGGCGGGTGATTTGGTAAAGAAGAAAATTTAAGAAGTATGGCAACCAGTACAAAAGCAGCACCAAGACAAAGATAAGGTACTTTTACACTTTCTACACTTACGTCTGCATTAGCTTCAGATACGGCTCCAAAAATTGCAAAACTCACAATAAGCGGACCGATCGTAGTACCAAGATTATTAATACCTCCGGCAAGAGTTAATCGCTGCGAACCTGTAGTAATAGGCCCTAAAGCAATCGCCAATGGATTGGCAACTGTTTGCTGTAACGAAAAACCAAGTGCAACAATAAACAGACCTGAAAGCATTAATGGGAATGACCCCATATTTGCTGCCGGATAAAATAATAGTGTTCCTGCTGCTGAAATAAGAAGTCCCAGTGCCAGAGAGTTTTTATAACCAAGACGTTCTACAATATCTTTTTTAGTAATAGCAGATATAGCGATGTAAATAAGTGAACCTACAGTATAGGCTACATAAAATGCAATAGCCACAAGCATACTTTCTGTTTGCCCAAGATTAAAGGCTTTCTTAAATACCGGAATCAGGATATCGTTACTCGCCGCAACGAAACCCCAAAAGAAGAAAACGGTTACCAGAGGAATAAACTGGCCCCATTTGGTTTGTGAATTTTCAGAACTCATAAGTGATGTTTAAAATGTTAATGTGAATGTTTATTTGGGTTATAGATGTTTACGTTTTTATTCTGATTTTTTTATTTCTGTTGATGGACCAATGCCATTATTATTAAAAGCCTCTATCCTGAAATAATAAGCATCGCTTCTATCCAGCCCGCTAAAATAATACTCATTTTTGCCATATACCATAATTGAGCCATATAATTTTTCAGGAGATTTACCAAAATAGATAACATAACCATCTGCATTGGGCTCCTGCTGCCATTTAAACCATACATTTCGGCGTTCTCCTTTTATTCTTGGTGCCGAACGCAACGGAACAAAATTCTGAACCATCCCGGGCATTTGTCCAGATCCCTTACCGAATACCCTTAGTCCGCTTAAAGCAAACTTCCCGGTAGGCATTCCATGATTCTCTAGTTTTATAAAACGTGCTGTAACAGGTTTTTGAAGTTCGATATAATCATGCGGAACGTCTTTTGTATTTTTACTTTTATCAACAAGCTCAGTCCATTTCTTACCATCCATTGATGAATAAATAATGTATTTATGTCCTGTTGTTGATGAAGGTTTCCCCATTAGTTCCGTGTCCTGATCGGCATAATTTATCTGGATGGCATTAATAGTAGAGGTTTCACCCAGGTCAGAGATAACATATTCTCCCTTGTTGGCTGTCTTAGCAGACCAATATGTTTTTATATCCTCATCATTGATATAATTAGCCTGATACCCCCCTAGTGTAGATGATACCTGTAGTGGTTTGTTGTAATTCAACAGCATCCATCCCGAGAAAGAAGACAAGCCTGAGTGGCTTTTATTTTGTGATGGCAGGAAGGTTGGGTAATCTCCATATGCAGTATTAGAATAAAGCTCTCCATCCGCATCAAATCTCGAAGGCCAGATACCTAAGCGTCTTTCAAAATTATTTTTGGTAGATATCACTACCGTAGAAACATGCCAGTAATCATTATTGTTATCCTGATAGGTTGCACCATGCCCTGCCCCTCTTGCAAAACCACCCGGTTTATAGGAAAACGGATTGAAAGACTGATACTCAAAAGGACCAAGAGGATTATTACCTACGTAAACACCATCCGCATAACCACTGAATTCCGTTCCGGGAGCACCATATTGCAAATAGTATTTACCATTATGTTTTGTCATAAAAGCACCTTCGGTGAACGGTTGCAAAAAGGTATTATCGTTATGTTCGCCAAAGCGTTCCCAGCCATGCTCATCATCATTAAGTGCTAATACCGGAATAACATCGCCTTCAGGCTGAAAGGTTTTGCGATTCAGTTTAACGCCATATAGCGGATACAGGTTACTCGAGCCGTAGTACAGGTATACTTCATCTTTTTCTTTGTCCCAGAATATATAGGGATCCCAGGCGCCGGCTTCAAATTTATGCACCAATTCTTTCCAGTCATCTACTTTTGGATTCGTACTCATCCAGATAGGAAATTCTTTGGTATGTGTAGAACCCACAACCAGCAAAGTATCGTTTACAAATGAAACCGACGGTGCGCAAAGCTCATCATACACTTTATGTTCAGGTCTAAGGAATTTGCGTGGAATGAATGTCCAGTCCAGCATATTATCACTATGCCAGTAGCCCCATTGGTTTGTTGAGAACAGATAATATTTATCCTGAAAATAAGTAATTACAGGATCGGCAGTTGCACGATGTTTACCCTGTTTTACAAAATCCGGTATTGGGCAGTAACCATAATCTATGTTTATAGGGTTACAGTAGGTTTTTTGCTGGCTATAGCCAAAAGATAACGCTAAAATTGCTATTGCTGTGATATACTTTTTCATCGTATTAAAATGATTTTAGCCCGACAGGCATAAAGTCAGATTTGATTTTAAGTAAATGGCCAATAGAAATTTTCATTGTCAAAAATTTTCTAAATATAACCATTAGTTAACGTTTTATAATAAATCAATCTGCTAAAAAACTTATCGAATTTTAAACTTGTCTTTATTTTTTTAAGGAATTCTATCGTTTGAGGTGAGGATAATTTAAAAATTAAAAAGGCCATCATGTGAGAGATGGCCTTGAAAGTGAAGATCAACAAAATTTAAACTCACATAACTAACACAAACTTATCGTTTAATCCTGTGGCAGAACTACCTCCTACAAACACCTCAAAGTCTCCGGGCTCTGCTACAAATTTCATATCTATGTTATAAAACCTCAAATCATCCGATGAGATTTCAAATTCTACTGTTTGTTTCGTTCCTTTTTTGAGTAAAAGCTTTTTAAAGCCTTTTAGTTCTTTTACAGGACGGGTTACTGAACCTACAACATCTTTAACGTAAAACTGTACTACTTCCTCTCCATCATAATTTCCTGTATTGGCTACATCAACCGATATTTTCAGTTTTCCATTTGCATTAAGAGTATTCGATGAAAGCTTTAAATTAGAATATTCAAACTTGGTGTAGCTCAATCCATAACCGAAAGGATAAAGTGGACTGTTATCTGAATCAATATACCTCGACTTGTATTTTTGCTCAGGATCTTTTGCTCCTAAATACGGCCTTCCTGTATTCTTGTGGTTATAGTAAATTGGCACCTGCCCTACACTTCTTGGAAATGTCATCGGCAACTTACCTGATGGATTATTGATTCCATACAGGGTTTGCGCAACAGCCTCCCCACCCATAGTTCCCGGATACCATACTTCAAGTATAGCATCCATATTGTCGTTTTCCCATGATAGCGTTAAAGGTCTTCCGTTCATTAATACCAGAACAATTGGTTTACCCAATTTTTTAAGTTCAGCTAAAAACTCTTTCTGAATCCCCGGCAGATCAATATTAGTACGTGATGCAGCTTCACCTGTCATATTCTCAAACTCACCCATAACTGCCACGATAACATCGGAATTTCGGGCATTGTCAAGCGCCTTTTGCATCATGTCCTTACGGGCATCAACAATTTCAACACCTTTATCAAAAGTTACCTTACCCTTTTCGGTAATCATTTTGTTTACGGCTTCCTGAATACTGGTAGCATATCCTGTCCTGTCGCCGGTTGCTGCCCACGATCCTATAATATTCCAGTCATCACCCACTAATGGGCCAACAAAAGCGATCTTCTGTTCTTTACGCAATGGCAGTGTTCCATTGTTCTTTAACAAAACCATCGATTTATTTGCCGCATATAACGCAGCGTCAAGGAATTCTTTTTTATAAATGGTCGATTTTTCACGTTTCTCATCATTGTATAAATACGGATCATGGAAAAGTCCTAAATCATATTTAGCTTCCAGTATTCTTCTACAGGCATCATCAATTTGCGCCTGAGTTACTTTACCCTGATTCAAAAGTTTCTTTAGGTTTTTAAGGTAAATCCCGCCTACCATATCCATATCAACTCCCGCTTTTAGGCTTAATTCTCCTGCATTCGCAGAATCCTTAGCAAAACCGTGTGGGATAAGTTCGTTAATGGCAGTATAATCCGTTACTACAAATCCGTTGAATTTCCATTCTCCTTTTAAAATGTCCCTTAAAAGGAATTTACTTCCCGTTGCAGGAACCCCTGCAATCTCATTGAAAGAAGTCATAAATGTTGCAACTCCTGCATCAACTGTTGCTTTAAATGGAGGCAGATACGTTTCGCGTAATACCCTCTCACTCATGTCAACAGTATTATAGTCACGTCCGGCTTCAGCAGCACCATAAGCGGCAAAGTGTTTAGTACAGGCAAGTATTGTATTAGTAGCCATCAGGTCTTCACCCTGAAAACCTTTTACTCTTGCAAAAGCCATTTTAGATCCCAGGTAAGTATCCTCCCCTGCACCTTCAGAAACACGTCCCCAACGAGGATCGCGTGCAATATCAACCATCGGTGCAAAAGTCCAGTGTACTCCCGAAGCAGCAGCTTCAGCAGCAGCAACTTCCGATGAACGTTTTGCAATATCAAGATCCCAACTTGCGGTTTCACCTAACGTAATTGGGAAAATGGTTCTGTAGCCATGGATAACATCATAACCAAACAGTAAAGGTATCTTTAGCCTAGAATTGTCTAAGTTTAATTTTTGGAGCTTACGGGTATATTCTACCCCCGTAGCATTCAGTATCGAACCTACATTTCCTTTTTTTATCTCGTCTATAAAATTATCCCCGCCTTTAGGCCCTGTTACGGTACCATCGGCAGTAAACTGAACCAATTGCGCTATTTTTTCGTCAATGGTCATTTTTGCCATGAGTTCAGAAACAAACTCATTGCGGGGTTTAATCTTAGCCGGTTTGGTCTTTTGGGCATATATTGATGCCGAACAGGCCAATAAAAGGAAAATGGTATTTGTAAATTTCATTGTGTGAATTTTGAATAGTCTTGTTTTTTGAAATTAATTCAGCGGATGCTGTGTCGATTGAAAGCCTAATGTCAGTAATCCCTGTTTTACTTCAGGAGCCTGCATGAACAGATTCCATAGCATTCCGGTTCTGTAGTTTTCAATCATAGGTGCAATGGTACCCTGATCTATTGCCAGATAGCGTTTTGTTACCCAGTCATAATGTGGAGAGAAAGCATCATACGGTCCTGCAACTCCTATAAGTTTGTCTTTCCAGTCCTTATTCTCATAAAAGAATCGAAGTGCTTTCATACACTCTTCAGGCGCATAAGGAAATGATGATAATGCTGCGGTAGGAGAAATAACCCCTTTATCATTAACCGGAGAATGCGCATTATAACCTGTTGTACCGTTAGAATTTCTCGAATAACTGGCTGTAAGTCCCCAACAGCTATCACTATAACCCGTCCATTGCCATGGATTAGCAACACAATAGGCATACATTATTTTTGTGTGGTTCTGAACCAGATCCATGTAATTAGCATAAGTATCAGACAATCCTCTCGGATCGAGTCCTAGATAAGAGTAATGTGACCAAAACATTGGCCCTACATTACCTGTTGCTCCGTTATAATTGAATATAACAGGAATATTATATCGTGAACCTGAGTGCTTAATCCCGCCACTCCTTGCCCAGCCTTCATGATAAGGTGCCGCTGTAATAGGATGTGTAGGCGATGCCGCTGCCATTATATAGGTGATAAGGCATTCATTATAACCCTCAAGCTTAAAATTCTTAACCCATTCATAATTTGGTGACCAATGCCAATAAAGAACATTTTCGCCGCCTTTAGTATACCAGTCCCACTCAACACCTTTCCAAAGTTCATCGGCCTGTTGAGCCAGAGCCTGTTCTTCGGCAGAGCCATTTTTAAAATATTCGCGAACACATATCAGTGCTTCGCATAAAAATGAGGTTTCTACAAGATCTCCTCCATTATCATCGTTTCCAAAAGGTACAACATGTCCGTTTGTACCATTTATCCAATGCGGCCATGCGCCGTGAAATCTATCTGCATTTTCCAGAAAATTTAATGAAGTCTGTAATCGGGCTACAGCTTCACCACGAGGAACAAATCCTCTTTCTATACCTACCAGTATGGTCATGATACCAAAACCGGAACCTCCGGTAGTCACAAGGTTTTTATCTAGTGAAGTATCATCAACATGATAACGTTCACGTGCCAGTTTAGAGTTGGTCTCTGCATAGTCCCAAAAATATTTGAGTGCATCTTTTTGAGCTAAATCAAGGATTTGCTCATCAGTAAGGGTTTCTGCCACAGGTGGTGTGGTAGTATCATTATCATCACTCTTGGAGTCACACGATGAACACGACATACAAAAAGTCAGGATAATAAAAAGGTGTACTATTTTCACAACAGTTGTTTTTTAGATTGATGATATTTTTTGGGATTAGCAATATAATTGGGGGCAATATTGCTCAGTAAAAAAATAGGATATAATTACCGGTAGGTATACTACCGGTAATTAATTTAAAAATTTGAATTATCTGCCAGCTTTTTCAAGCTCATAAAGCGATCCAATTTCAGCTTGTGAAAGTGCTTTCTTCCAAACTCTCATTTCATCAAGTTGTCCTGTCATTGCTTTATCCCAAGATTCTGTAGCCGTACCATTAGCTGTAGTACCAAAAGCTCCAATTACCGGGAAAGTAGGCGTAGTAAATGCTAATGCCGGAGAATCTGCTGCACCACGATCTTCCCATTTAGGATTAGATATTTTTACCCCATTTACATATACCTTAAACATTCTGGTAGTGCCATCCCATGTAAGTACTGCGTGGAACCATTGTCCACCAACTTTATTTGCATAGGCTACGTGGTCGGTATCATTAGGTCCGTTATTCGCATTCTCATCCATTTGATTTTGATCAAGTTTAATAGTGTTTCTTGAATCCTGCCATCCAAGGGCATTATTAGAAACAATTTGTCCTTTTACAGTTAGAGAGTCAGACGTTGCCTGAGCCCAACCTGTCTCAGAAAGGAAGTTTACATTCCCTGCCCATTCTCCGGGGCGTGTTAATGAAAGGAATACTGAACCTGAAGCTCCGTTGTTTGATACTTTTGCCCATGTACTTATTGAAAAGCTTGTAAGCGAATTGCTTAGAGATGCAATTGATGGATATTTAAGAAAGCCTTGTGCTAATGTAGCTCCATCGCCTTTAATACCTGCTGAATAAGTAACATTAGGGCTTGAGCTTGGCATAGTACCAGAAACGTTTTCTTTACCGTCTCCATTAAGTGGCCAATAAGCAATAAGGTCTGCTGCTCCTATTTCATCAGCACTATTATAACCTCCAATAGGTGGCAGCTTAGTTCCGCTATCATCGTCACCACAAGAAGTAAGTAACATACCTGATGTAGCCATCAGTGAAAACGCTAAAATTTTGATTGTCTTCATAATAAATAAATTTAAATTAAGTGTTAGTATTAGTATCCGTTGTTTTGAATTAATTTTCCTCCGCTAACTGTAATCTGAGGCTGTGGTATTGGAAACACCTCATGCTTTCCTACCACAAAAGTTTTACCTACTGCCGACATAGCACTCACTCCCTGTCCGGTTCTTACAATGTCAAACCATCTGTCGTGTTCCATTGCCATCTCTAGTCGGCGTTCTTTATAGATTTGTGCCAGTGTTACCGTACCTAAATCATCAAGCCCTGCCCTGTCTCTTATCTCATTGATCCTATCAGTTGCTTCACCTGTATTACCTATGTTAAAAGCTGCCTCTGCCCTGATAAGCAGTATATCGCTATACTTAAGTATTCGCAGGTTTTTACCTGTCATACCTTTATTAATCCAGGTCTCGGCAATACTGCTTTGGTACGCTTTATAATTATATCTTGAATTTGTCCAAGATGTTGGTGCTACAAAACCATCCCAAAGAACAGATGGTACAAACATTATAGTAGCATCTTTTCTAACATCTCCTGATTCATATGCGTTTACAAGATTATCAGAAGGTGTATTGAAGCCCCAGCCTAAGTCAGGAGTACCCCTTGGTCCCTGTACATCAGTATAACCATTTATACCAAGTGCGGCAGTTGCCTGAACTTCAAATATAGATTCTGAACCATTTTCACCTGCTTCTCTCCAAACCTGCGCATAGTCGGCAAGCAGACTATATTGACCGGATGATATAACTTCTCCCGACATATCAAAAGCATCCTGCCAGCGTTGCTGGTATAAGTAAGCTTTTGCCAAAAGGGCTTGTGCCGCCCCTTTACTTGCCCTCCCTAAATCAGTAGGTGCATATTGCGATTTTAAAGGAAGCTTCTCTATAGCATCTTTAAGATCTATTTCAATCTGGGCATAGACTTCTTCTTTAGTTTTTTTGGTGAATACCTCTTCATTTATTGTGCTTGTATCATTAAGATCTATATTCCCTAAAACAACAGGAACCCCTCCAAAACATCTTACAAGATCAAAGTACCACATAGCTCTTAAAAACTTAGCTTCACCTACCAGCCTGTTTTTTAAAGACGCTTCAAGATTTACTTTTTCTAAATAGAAAATAGCATTGTTAGCTCTGTAAATCCCGGCATACCTACTTCTCCATACATCATTGAATGAAACATCAGTAGCATCAAATGTCAGGTCATCAAGCTTCTTTTTATCTGTACCGGAATCACCCGGAGTAGAACCTTTATCTGCATCATCTGAAGTAATACTGGTTATACCAATCCATGAAAATGAATTCATATCATAGTCCAGAAGTTTACTGTATACCCCATTAATTAACTGAACTGCGTTTTTAGGATCTTTTAAAAAGTCTTCTTCACTCATAGAATCCCTGGGATCAACATTCAAATCGTCTTCACATGAGATAAAAACCAGTGAAGACATCACTATCCCTATCGCTATAGCCCTACCGGCAGGAGTCATTTTTATATTTAGTATATTTAATTTCATGTTGATCATTTTATAAACTTACGTTTAGCCCGAATAAAAATGTTTTGTTTGTAGGGTAAGCATCAAGCTCTATACCTGCAGTACCAAGTGGGTTTCCATTATCACTACCGGAAATTTCAGGAGAGAATCCGCTAAATTTTGTAAAAAGGAAAGGATTAGTTGCGGTTACATAAAAACGCATCTTGTTTATTCCTTTAAATACCTGAGGTAGTGTATATCCTAATGTGATATTGTTTATCCTTAAGTAGTCACCTTTTTCAACATAGTAAGTCGATGCAAGGGGCCTATCATTAAATGGTTTTGGATTGGCAGCATTAGGTGTCGATGGTGTCCAGAAGCTATCAAGAAGCTCATTCTCAATATTTTCATTTTGCTGTCTTTGCGCTTTCTTACCATTATAAAGTTTGTTTCCGCCAACTCCATATGCATCAACAGAAAAATCAATATTCTCGTAATTAAAGCCCAGATTAATCCCATAAGTATATTTTGGAAGGTATGATCCTGCGGCTACTTTATTAGTACTTAGCTGTAAATTACCGTCTGAAGTATAGCCAGTAACATCGTATACATAAAAAGTACCTAATGGTTGTCCTACAAGTACCTGCTTGGTATCTACACCATTTCCTAGATTACCACCTACATAATCTCCGAAGAAAATATTGTTTACCTCTTTCAGTTCATTTTTATTGTAAGAGAAGTTTCCTCCTACCCAGTAATTAAACCCATCTCCAATATTATCCTGCCATCTCAGTGAAAGCTCAGCTCCTTTATTTGTAACTACACCAGAGTTAAGATAAACATCGTCCGGAGATATTACTTCAGGCACAGCAATAGGAAGGATAAGATCGTCTGATCTGCGGCTGTATAAATCAATTACTCCGCTAAGTCTACTGTCTAATATTGAAAAGTCAAGTCCGAAATCAATTTCCGACATTACTTCCCATGTAAGGTTTGGATCTACCTGACCCGGAACAATTGAACCCGGATTTGGTGCAGAACTTGCTCCCAAAGGATATTGCGCTCCGGGCTGGAATAGCAGCAAATTAAGAGGTCTGCTTCCATAACCATTACCTACCTGTCCATACCCACCTCTAAGTTTTAAGTTGTTAAAAAACTTATTATTACTCATGAAATCTTCCTGGCTAATTATCCATCCTGCTGAAACAGACGGAAAATAATCCCAACGTTTGTCTTCCTGGAAAGTACTGATACCCTCTCTTCTTATAGAGGCAGAAACAAGGTATTTTTTATTGTAATCATATTCTACACGTGCAAAATATGCTAGTGAAACTACCGGAGTGGTTGCCGAATTCTGAACTACATTACCGGGAAGAATTGGATCGGTCCCATTACCATTATAGCTTGAGAAATTAAGTGTCCAGTAGTTAGATTGTAATGGCACATCCTGTCTTGTTGCATTCAATGATTCTGAAATATTGGTTGTAGTTCTCGACATACCCAATACCGCATTTATGTTATGATTACCAAATGCTTTATCATAAGTAAAGTAATTATCCCAGTTCCAACGGTAAAAACTAGACCTGCGTTGCTGTAAAGTATTTATTACCGGATTATTAGGAAACAATGCTATATAATCATCAATATCTTTTGAAGGGTTTTGAGTGAGCCATACATCCCGTGTAGGTGTATAAGTGTACCCTTGTGCCCATTCTGACGTTGCACCAAAGTTTGATGTGACTTTTAAATCCTTTAATAATTTAAGTTCAGCATTTACGGAACCAATCAAAACAACATTTCTGTTCTTTTCATCTACATTTGCCAGCTGTGCAACAGGATTAGCAACAGTATTAAACCTGTCAGAACCGTCAATCGCAACAAGTCCCGTGGACGGATCTCTTAGTGGTTGTCCCCATCTTCCGTTGGCAAACCTGACAGGAACTATTGGAGCTTGTTTATAAGCATTGGTAAATGCACTTAGCGGTTTAGGTGAATTTTTGGCAATAGATAAGTTTACAAACGGAGATATTTTAAGTTTATCATCCATCATCCTGAACTCATTCTTTAAAAGCACGTTTGTCCTTTCAAATTTAGTTCCGTTAAGTATACCTTTTTCTTTGTAATTAGATGCACTAAAGTAATAAGAAGAATTCTCGCCCGCTCCGGAAACTGATATGGCATTATTTATTACTTCACCAGTGCCTGTAATCTCATCTAACCAATTGGTATTATAAGGCTGGTTAAAATTAAAGTAAGAAGAAGAGCCCAACGCATAATTATTATAGTACGCATACTTATAAGAATCAGCCATATCAACTTTTCTCTGAATATATTTCTGTCCGTAATAAGCATCATAGGAAATTTTCATTTCGCCCTTTTTCCCTTTTTTAGTAGTAATGATCACTACACCATTAGATCCTTTTTGCCCATAAATAGCCAAAGATGATGCATCTTTTAAGATATCAATACTGGCAATATCTGTCGGGTTAAGCCCATTAAGGCCTGACGTTTCAATTCCATCAATTACATAAAGTGGATCTCTTGCTCCTGTAATGGTTCCAAGTCCCCTTATACGTACCGTTGGATTGGCTCCCGGTTCATCATTAGTTGTTATACTTACACCTGCAGCCTTTCCCTGGATTGCCTGCATGGCTGACTGTGCAGGAGTCCTTACAATGTCGGCAGCTTTAATTTGTGAAACCGATCCGGTAACAGCACCTGCTTTTTTTGTTCCATAACCTATAACAACAACTTCCTGCATCTGATTTTTAAAAAAGATGGAGTCATTAAATATAGAATCATTGGGTTGTTGGGCAGTAGGTGGCACCTGTGCAAACAATGGTACCGTTAGTAAAGAGAAACTAATATGGAGTAAAGTTTTCTTCATGGGTTAGTTATAAAAATTATGATTAACCCAAAATTAAGAACTAAAACGTTTTAGTACATCAATTATTCAGTACTCATTAACACATCAAAAAACAAAAAAAACAACATAAAAAACTGAAAAACAATACCTTAAAACAACCCTTTATACATCATAAAAAGTGTTAATGATGTAGTATTGATGTATAAAGAGTAAACAAAATTTAATACTTTTTTATGTTAAATAGCTAAATTTTTAAATAAAATTATATGCTTATCATAAATTTATACAGACTTTCATCCTGTGAAAGTTCAAGTTTTTTACGTAATCTGTAGCGATGTAATTCTACTCCCCTAAAAGAAATGTTCATTAGCGGAGCAATTTCTTTAGAAGATAAATTCATTTTTAAGTATATAGATAACTTAATATCTTTTGAAGTGAGGGATGGATATTTTTTAGAAAGCCTTTCTACAAATTCTTCATGGCTTTTGAAAAGATTTTTCTCAAAACTTTGCCATTCGTTTTTACTGATAGTATTCGTTTTTATAATCTGTCTTATCTTAGTTTTAAGCTGACCATCATTGATTTCACTATTCAGAACTTCCTGAATACTTTCAATCATTTCACTGTGCTTAGCAATAGAAAGTGATTTTCCTGCAACTTCCGATGCTTTATTCTGCACTTCCATTTCGAGCCTGTGTTTTTCAAATTCCTGTTGCCTTAAACGGTTTTCAGATTCCATTTCAAATTCAAGAAGTTGTTTTCGATGTTTAAGCTCTTCTTCATTTAGTTTTAGCTTCTGATTATAGCGTATTGCATTCCATCGATAATACAAAAAGAAACTACCACTTATCACTACTATATAAACCAATATCATCCAAACAGAAAAATACCAGGGCCTGGAAACATAAAAATAATATTCCGCAACTTTATTATCGCTGTTTCCTGAAACTGTAAAAATTTCAATATGTTGTCTCCCACTGCTTAGGTTATTCAGGACTATATTCCCATCCTTTACAGGAATAAGTTCAGAATCGTTAAGCCTATAAAGTAAATCCGGACGTCCATAACCAAAATATTTAGCTATTAAATGAATATCTACAGACTGATTATATTTTACTTCCGTGTCATCATCAATAAGATTACCAAGGTAGTAAGCCTCTATCTTAATGTCGTTAGTCTGAGGTTTATCATTATTAAGATCAAAAGTTATAAAACCATCATCAAGATTTATCAATAGTCTGTTACCATCTTTATAAACACTTGTATTTTCCATGATCAATCTTCCCTGATAATATTTCTCCGATAGCAGCCTCCACTTAAAGTCATTCTTGTCTTGTATTATCAGGTAAAGAAGACCTTGCTTAAGAACCATGAAATGATTCTCATCAATGGGTATTATATCAGATATATTACTGAATTCAGAATTGAAGATTTTATTTTTTTCAAGTTTGGCTGAAATACCATTATATATGTACCAGGTATTATTTATTAAAAATAATATCTCATTCCTGAAATTAAATATTTTTACACCAAAATCACTTGTAATATTATTACTTCCGGAAACATTTTCTACACGTTTAACCTTGAAATTCTCGTCATATGTTATCCTGTAAAGACTCCTGTAATTATCTGCAGCCCAAAGCTCACCTTTTTTATTTTGAGCAATGTTTCGGATTGGCTTTGTAATACTATCAAGTATTTTCCATTTGCTCAAATCGTTTATATCCTTATAAATGGCTATACCTGAATAATTTGCCTGAAAGTAGACATTATCAAAATCACTTTTTAAAAACTTCCACCCACCATTAACCGGATTGACCCATTTCAGAGAGTTATTGTTATAAATAAATGTTCCGTCGTTGTGACCTATCACAAACTCATTACCATGCTTATAAATATCCCATACCTGCCCCTGAGAGTTAGGTATCGCATTAAGCATTTTGTTTTTATAGGTAAATATTCCGTGATTGGTTACAAAAAGATAGCCTTCAGGCATAGTAGATAAAGAATATACCGATCCCAATATACCCAAATTATCAGAAAATATATTTACAGGTGAATTTACTTCTATATGAGAAATACCGTTGTCCAGCCCCAACCATAAATCCTTTTCATTATCAAGACTTAAAGAAAGTACAGCATTATTCTTAAGACTGTTTTTTCTATTAAGGTTTTTAAAGGTGTTGTCTTTGATATTTATAACATATAAGCCTTTAAGAACTGTACCAATTGCCAAAATAGAATCATTAAGGAATTTAGCGGTAACAATTACATCTCCCTTTATGAGATTATTAAGACTGCTTTTCCATGGAGACAAACCTGTTTCATTTCCCGTGTAAATTCCATTATTTTTGGTAAAAACATACAGGACACCATGCCTTTTCTCCATTCCGTGAATAATATTGTTGTCAAGCTGTTGCCAGTTTTTGATCTTATTGAATTTTTTTCCCTCAAGTATATAGACTCCGCTCTTTACCGTTGCAACATATATTCTTGCATCAATAACATAGCAATAGGAGATGAGTTCAGGGAATTTGATTTTCTCAACATTCTTACCGTTATATATGTAAATCTCATTAAAAGACTGAAAGTATATCTTTCCCTTATGGTTGAATATTTTCCATATTTCTTCGTTGTCTGCATTACCAAGAAATAAGTTTTTGTCCTTTGAAACGGAAAAATATTCCATCTTACCATGAACTCTTTTCCAATATCCAAATTCTTTGTAAGAGCCGCAATAAATCTTATCACCTTCTACAAATACAGAACGTATTATAGTTTTGTTTGGCAAAGAATAACGTTCCCATTTTACACCGTCATAACGTAAAAAATAATGATTATTAGCAAAGTACATTGCATTATCTTTGCCCTGTACAACATTCCATACCTGATTATCGCCATTGTATTCTGATTTCGTAAAATTCTCCACAAAAGGAAGTAATTCCTGCGAGAATGCCGGTATCATAAATTGTAAGAACAATAATAAAAGAAGGGCTTTTAAACGCATATTGTATGGGATTTGCTTATCAAATATATAAAAATGAACCAAAAAAAAGGCCCCTATATATGGGGCGCATTTTCTTTTTCATTTATATAATCTTTGAGATAACTGAATTTTTCTGTCAGCTTCCCTCCTTCTGTAATTTGGGAGCGTCCTAATACACCATCTTTATCATCATTAAAAAAGGCCGGGATTATATGTTCTAAAAACATTTCACCAAAGCCTACACTTGCATCTTTTGGTAATTCGCACGGTAAATTGTCTACGGCCATAACTACAATTGCTGCAGGGTGAAACATATCGGTTTCTTTTTCCTCAAAAGGGTGATAACCATAAAAAGGTTCTGCAATAGTTGAAGACCTTAATGTGCTGGCTATAGGCCCGGCGATATCACACGATATGTCAGCAATAATCTTAATACGATTATCAGCAGACTTTAGCATATCAGCAGATAATATCACAGGAGCTCCTGTTCCGTAAAAATGGCCTGCAATAAACATGTCTGATGCAGTTGAAAAGCGTCCAAAATCAGATTCGTATGCCGAAGGATCTTTGTAAAACTCTGTTTTATCCATAGCTTTACCATCTTTCCTTTTATTATAATGCTCTACATCAATATGAACATATACAGGCTCATTATAATTTTTAGAAAAATAATTTTCTACAGATACCTCTTTAATTTTCATGGCATCAAGCATCTCTTTCGCTCCCATGCCAACTTTGCCATGCCCTGTTAATACAATTTTTATGGGTGGAAGTATCATTTTCTTAAGACGCGAAATAAGTGCTACTTTATCTGGTAGTGTCTCGGCTTTAGAAAGACTATACAATTCATATTTAAGCCCAAAAGCCCTAAAAGCATTATATACACCTACATTACCTGCATATCTTCCAAAACCTATAAGGCGCTTCCCCTCTTCATCAACAAAAGTTTCATGATCGTAGAGATCAATCTCCTTATCAATCACTGCCTGAAGCAACTTTTGGTTATGAGGCTGTTTCTTAATTGTATGAGAAAAGAAAATATACTTTTTATGAGGAATAAGTGCATCGACAGGTATTTCCTTAACACCTATAAGCACATCACAATCTGATATATCATCTGTTACTTCAAATCCCTTTGAAATATATTCACTGTCATTGAAAATGCGAATATCGGATGCCTCCACCTTAATCTCGATAGCTGGAAATTTTTCTTTTAACTTTTCCAACATTTCAGGCGAAAAGACTACCCTTTTATCCGGCGGCGATTTTCTCTCCTTTAGTATACCAAATTTCATTTTAAGTCAAGTTTATTACTACGTATATTGTTAGTTTAGGTCAATTTCAAACGTTACCTTTAAATTATATAACAGTATTGCTTAAATTATTTTCAAATATAACAGTATTTCTCTCCTTTGCCAATAAATATTGGAGAAAAATATCATTATATTTGCACAATAGTTTTGGTATTATTTTTGTTTAATATCACTACCAACTACTTACATGGGGTCGACTGGTTTTGACAGCAGGCCGAAATGAACAGTAAGCACGTCGAGAACAGGAGTTGGTTCTCGTTAATTCATCAGCTCCGAACTTTTAAACGGCGAAAATAATTACGCTCTTGCTGCTTAATAATCTGAACTATAGTAAGATTTAGCCACGTCCTGCAAGGCAGGAAAGTGAGATTCTCCTAAAAAGCCCTGGTTTATGGCGTTTTGTAATGGGGAACCGTAAAAATAGACCTGGGGAGTTTTTTTGCTTCGCGAAATTCCCAAGACTTTAGAAGCTAAGTGTTGTGTGGCAGTTTCTGGCCTTGCACAACATCGAAAAATTAAGCAGAAACTAAACGTGTAGAAAGCTCTTTGCTTCCCTGTTTGGACCCGGGTTCGATTCCCGGCGATTCCACGAAGACGGTTTAAGGCACACTTTTCAAATTTGCCAAAAACACACAAAAACGTCTCGAAAAGCCCATTAAGCCTGCAAATTTTGATATTTGCAGGCTTTTTTATTTTCCCTGCAGCAAACAAAATTTTCAAAAGAGCCCAAAGTTTTCGGGGCAAATTCGGGGCAATTTACCATTGCTCTGAAAATTGCCCCGAATTTGCCCCAGAAATACACTTAAACACCTGAATTACAACAGGTAAAACAGGTTAACGACTTGACTGAAGAACGGCATAATCTTATATTTATTAATTTAAAAACAGTAAGTTATGTTAGAAACAAGCTTCGGGCTGAGCTTCTATATGAAGACAGCCAGCAAAGAAACAACCATGAGGTATATCTACCTGAGGGTAACAGTAGACGGGGTGCGTAAGGAAACCTCTACCAAAAGGACGTGGGATATCCAAAGGTGGGATCCAAAAACTGAAAGGGCAATAGGAAATAAGGAGGATGCCCGGACGTTGAATCATTTCCTGGATGCGATGGTAACCCGGATTAATCAATTCAAGATGGACCTTATGTATACGGAAAGGACAATTTCCGCACAGCGGATCATTGATTTTGTCCTTGGAAGGGTAACTTCCAAAGCCATGCTTTTGGAAGAATTTAAAAAGCACAATGACGAAATGCTGTCGCTTGTCCCGCAAGACTATGCCCTGGCAACGCACAAGCGCTATGAGACAGCACGGTTCCACGCCATTGCATTCGTAAAATATAAATATGCAGCAGATGACATTGAATTTCGCGACCTCGACTACGATTTTATAATCAGTTATGAGCTTTATCTGAAAACGGTAAAGAACTGCGTAAACAATTCGGCCCTCAAATATATTGCCTGCATGAAAAAGGTGATCAACAGGGCTATCGACAAGAACATTATTGCCCAGGATCCTTTCAGGGCATTCAAGAGAAAGATAACAAAAACCCTAAAGAGACCGCTTACAGCAAGTGAGCTGCGTACTCTCGAACAGGTGACGATCACTACGCCAAGGCTGGAGACCGTGCGGGACATCTTTGTATTCCAATGCTATACCGGCCTGGCATATATTGATGCTTACCAGCTTAGGAAGGCTGATATAAAGACAGGTATCGACGGCGCGCAATGGATTATGTCCGAAAGGCAAAAGACCGGCAATGTGACTAATATCCCACTGCTCCCGAAAGCTTTAGAAATAATAGACAGATATAAAAACCATCCTCTTTGCCTTTCGAGAGGAGCTGTATTACCCGTTGCATCCAATCAAAAGATGAATGCTTATCTTAAGGAAATTGCTGAGCTGTGCGGTTTTGATTGTGAATTGAACACCCATAAAGCGAGGCGTACATTCGGCAGCACCGTCACACTAAATAATGATGTACCGATACATGTAGTAAAGGAAATGCTGGGACACCAGTCTATCCGCCAGACGGAATCCTATGCTATTACAGCAGAACAGACTATCGGTCGTGAAATGAAAGAATTAGGAATCAAGCTGGGTAAGAGCAAGCAAGCAATACCTCAGGAGGGAATAGAAATGATTTCAAAGCTTGAAAAAGAATTAAAGGAACTAAAGCAACGATATGGGCTTCGTTAAACAAAAAAAAACAACCTTATGGTTGTTTTTTTATATCCACCTCACTGCGGACTCCCGGATGATAAGATGGCCTGTAATCAATATATCCTATTTGCTGCAGATCCTTAAAATACTTATGGTAAGTTGGGAGCGTTGCTATATGCGAAAGTACCATAATCCTGCTCCTGCTTACTTTAATGCCATTTAGCCTCCCCTGACGTAAAGCCAGCAATAAAAGAGAAGTCAGGATAGCAAGGTGCCACACAGTCAGCCGCCTGTCTTTTTCAGTTGACGCTATAATGGTTAGAAAATCATTCTTCATCTTCATGGATTAAGTGTTTGTACTGAACAGGGCCAGAAGGTCTGATCTGTTATAATAATATGATCCCATTACCTTTTTAAACCTTACACGTCCAGTAATCCTTAAATTTTGGATTGAGCCGGGAGACATATCCATCAGCTTCCTTACGGTTTTACTCTTGAGCCATTCAGGCTGGTCCTCCTTTTTTTGTTCCGCTACACTATTTTTCATTGCCTTATGCAGATTGTGAAGCAGCATTGTACCGAATTCATGCAAATCTTCTTTTGTTATACTCTCACTCATAATTATTTTCATTTATGTAAACTTCTGATCATCTGCACCACCTATTTCATATCACACTGACTGTTCCATGAAATAAATTTTGCTGGGCTGGTTTTTCTTGAACGACGGCACATAACGCAGATATCCATACCTCGTCAGGTCGTTCATACACCGGTTATAGGTCTGCGGTGCGGAAATCTTTGCAATTTCCATTACCTGCGCGCGGTATGCTTCAACAGGATTAATAAACCCCTTCCCTGCGCGGTAATGCAGCACCGCGGCAAATATCCCTATATGGGTAATGCTGATGCGGCAGTCTTTCTGTATCGCATCAAAAAAGTCAGACAGGGGTTTTACCGGTTCCATATCACATCGATTGGGACTTGCGCCTTTTCTTATTTTCCTGTACATCTGCCGGTGCTTCGTCATCTGCTGCACTTTCCTTTTTTGAAGCCTTGCTTTGGGATTGGCTTTTGCCCTGCGATTCCTGCTGCTCGTTGCGTTGCCTTGTATCAAGCCTTTTTAGGTTGCTATCGTAAATGTTGATGGTCTTGAATTGGGGATTGGCCTCGATATATTGCTTCACTTCCCCTTTGTCTTTTACAAAAGTGGCTGACTGCAAGTTGCCCTTCTTTAGCGAGTTTATCAAGTCCTCTTTATACTTTGGGTTCTCAAGCTCCTTGATGGGATGTTTGGCAAGTACGCCCTCAAGATCAAAACCATAATTCTCGTGATAATGGTTCAGCGCGAAGGTTCCTTTGGCGTCAGAATTTTTGAAGTCGATCTGGACCCAAGTGTTATAGACTTCCCCATCCTTAGCTGTAAGGTCTTTGTTGACCGACCTGCCTTCCATAAGGTTGAACGCTTCTTTCAGGGTTATATTACTGCCCCTGTTGATATAGAAAGTCTGCTCGAGGTTATCCTCCTTCCCTTCTTTTTGCAGCTGGACTTTATAGGAATTAAAGAAATACAGGTCGCTCTGGTCTGATTTTCTAAAGTTCAGTGCTGCAGAAACCCTGCTGTCGCCATAATAAGCATCATGCTGAAGCGTAAAAGTAGGTTGTTGCTTTTCCATATTCTGCCTCAGTTCTCCCTCCAGTGCCTCACCAAATCCTGTATATAAGACCTGGTCTTTCAGATAATCAAAATTCTTCTCGTTCATATTTTTATTATTTATGTTGGTACTACTTTTATCCAATCCGTTACGGTAATAGCTGCTTAAGAGGTCGGCAAGATCTATTGATTCGTCTGCGGATTCCATTTGAAATTTAATCCCGGCCTCTGATTCCATTGCCTTATACAGTGGTGAGACCGGGATAGAATACATCTGATCCCTGTCAGTAGACATTTCAAAACAGTGCTCCGCAACCTCATAGGCTGTGGAAAATGCAGCAAGATCATTGCAGCTTCTTACGGGTACATCATCATTCCAGTGCGTTAAATGTGTATTGCCCTGCTGAGCAAGAGCTTTTAATTCCTCCATTACTTTGCTGTAATCGGAACCGGAAACTCATACTTGCTAAAAGGGGCTGGGATTGTCAACGCGTTGGTGCCTGATAGTCAGTTCCTGATGTCTTCCCCCTTTACTTTCCATCAGCTGGATTACCAGATTTTTTTTATCCGGGATAGTAAATTTCGGAAGGATCACCACAAAAGTTCTCGCCGAATTCGCAGGGATTTTTTCTGTTTGTTTATGCATTGCCACAGGTATAACTTCAACCTCCTGCGATGCCGTCCTTTTAGTCCTTTTCTGGTCTTTTATGAAAAAACGAAGCTGGTCGATATCATAACTGATATTGGTTTCGTTAGCAATTTTCATACGATAATACAATAGGTCATCATGGATATACAATCCTGTAATAGACATCCTGATCCCATAATTACCGGCACTGAGCCCATTTATTCTTTTTCTTTCGTGAAAAGCAAATTCCGCCGCATCTTCAAGCTTCTTTTCATTAGATCTGTCCTCGCTGAACTGGATAAGGCTGCCACTTTTTATTTCGGGAAAAGTCAGAGTCAGTGAAGACGAAGATTCATCATAGCATGCCTCAAAACCATAGACTTTCCCATCCGCAGTAATTATGATCTTCATACCAAAAAGTGGACACGAAATGATGGAGCTTTGGGGCGTTAAAAATTTAGAATGCAAAAGCAGAATATTAAAATCGTTCGTAAAGCTAAAATACAGTCAGAGCTAAAGAGCTTGAAAAAAGAATTAGCTAAGGTCAAACTGGAAAAGAACATATTAGAAAAATGTGCCGGCTGCCTTCAGACTCGTACACAGGTAAAGTTTGAATTTATCGACCAACATTTATCTTGTTTTCCAGTAAAAGATATGTGCAGGATTCTTAATGTAAGTACCAGCGGCTATTATAAATGGAGAAGCAAGACCCTATCCAAAAGGGAACAACATAATCTTGTATTACTTGAAGAGATAAAGAAAATACACTATCGAAACAAAAAAAGATATGGAAGCCCGAGAATTGCAAAAGAACTTGAAGCATCAGGTTTTCATGCTTCTGAAAAGCTGATCAGGAAACTGATGAAGAGCGCCTCATTACAAAGTGTTTTTAAACGGAAGTTTAAGACAACTACTGATTCCTCCCACAAGTACCCGGTTGCCGAGAATATACTTGACAGGGGGTTCTCCGTGAACAATAAAAACGAGGTATGGGTGTCGGATATCACATACATTAAATCATCTTTCAGATGGCTCTACCTAACAGTGATCATAGATCTTTTTGACAGGACAGTAATCGGTTGGGCGCTATCAACCAGCCTCTCGGCAAAACATACCAGTTTAAAGGCATTAGATATGGCTATTACCAATAGCCCCGTTAACAATTCCCCACTAATTTTCCATTCCGACAAAGGAATTCAATATGCGTGTAAGGAATTCATCAATGAATTGAGTAAATATAAAACTGTCATCAGAAGTATGTCGAGAAAAGGAAACTGTTGGGACAACGCAGTTTCAGAAAGCTTTTTTAAAACATTGAAGGTTGAGCTCGTTTTTCAAAATAATTATCAGACAAAGCAACAAGCTGAATCCTCAATTTCTGAATATATAGAAACATTTTATAACATTAGCAGAAGGCATAGTCAATTGAACAATATGACTATTTTAGAATATCGCAAAACTTAATCAAAATAACTTAAAAAATAAATTCAACATAATCCTAAATTACATTACAATATTTCCCTACAAGATATAACTTTAGTGATGTGAATCATTGCTTTCTTCATATGCAACAGATTACTTTGATGAAGTAAATTATATTATTTAATTAATGTGTGTAAAAATGAAGACAGCAACAAATCACGATTTTTCGCAAAATGCAAAAAACACATCTTGACAAACTGCACCTGATTGTCAATGAGTCCATCAAAGAAGAGAGCCTTTTAATGCATTACCAATCTAACATTTAAGGCGTAATACGCAGATGATATCTTCAAGCCTTTCGTAAGGTTGCATTCCAAGAGCAAATATGAAGGCAATGGACTTGGGCTTGCCCTTTGCAAAAGAATTGTCGGGTGGCACAACGGCACTATTGAAGCCGTAAGCAGGTCATCCGGTGCAGAATTCGTTATATGCCTGCCGCTGGAAAAAACCGCAAAAAGTATCTGACAACTAAGGAAATACATATCCTTATCCCTGCTGATTGGCCATCATAATTATCGAATGCCTGTAAAATTCACTGAACCCTCAGCATGCCCCATTCGACTAAAGGCATGCTATTTTATTGATTTTCAATTTTTTATTTTAAAAGTTTTACAGGCAAACAGGCGTTGATAATTATATTTAGTTTACCTTTACCCCATATTGGTTCTCTGCCAATGCTCACGCTGATAAGCAAATTTGTCCATCTTGTAAAATTTGTCCCTTCTTACTCTTCAGTCCAGGCGTTCCCAGTTGCCTTATTTAATTTAAACAATTTACATTATGAACATTTATGTAGCAAACCTGGGGTATGGTACCTCAGAAAATCAGGTGCGCGATGCTTTTGCGGCCCATGGAGCAGTAACTTCGGTAAAACTAATCATCCACCAGGTTAGCGGCCGTGCTAAAGGATTTGGTTTTGTGGAAATGCCAAACACTTCAGAAGCGGAAATCGCGATTGAAGAACTGAACAATTCAAGGCTGGACAGCCAGGTAATCGTGGTAAATGAAGCCCGACCTAAAACACAGAACAACAGTTTTGGTGCTGACCGTAGTGGCAGTGGCTACTCAAGGTCTAACGACAGGAGATACTAAACTCATATACAGATAAGAATGGCTTAGGCCATTCTTGTTTTTTCCTGCCTTTTGAATTTTCTATTCCTATAATAGTGACAGTTTTTGTTTATAAAATTCATCTGGTATTGAACGGACGCTGCCCGGATTTATTCCCTGCATCATACCATCCTGAGAATTTCAGGCCTTAAATACATCTTTTGGTATTTAGGCTACTACTTTAAACAAAAGCCATTACGGCACACTTTATCATGACATTTGAAAATTTAAATATTTCAGCCCCCATACTTAAGGCTTTGGGGCAACAAAATTATACAACACCAACTCCCATACAAGAGCAGGCCATACCGGTAATTCTTTCAGGTAAAGACCTGATAGGCTGTGCCCAGACGGGCACGGGTAAAACCGCTGCCTTTGCAATCCCTATTTTACAACAACTGGCAGGCAGCCCGCCAAAAAAGCCAAAAGCCAAAAGGTCGCTTATACTTACCCCTACGCGTGAACTGGCAATACAGATAAGCGATAACTTTACCGCTTATGGACAGAATCTAATTTTAAAGCATACTGCCATTTACGGAGGCGTGTCGCAATTCCACCAGGTTAAGGCACTACATAATGGCATTGATATATTGATAGCTACGCCCGGCAGGTTGCTGGATTTACTACAACAGCAATACATAGACCTTTCTAACATTGAAATATTTGTACTGGATGAGGCAGACAGTATGCTCGACATGGGCTTTGTACGTGATGTAAAAAAGATCATTACAAAGCTACCGTCTAAAAGGCAAACCCTGTTTTTCTCGGCGACTATGCCTAATGCCATACAGAAATTGGCTGACAGCCTGCTACAAAACCCTGAATACGTAAGTGTAGCCCCAGTATCTTCCGCTGCAAAAACGGTGAGCCAGAGCGTTTACTTTGTTGATAAAAGGGATAAGGAAAAATTGCTGACGCATATTCTTAGTGATAGGGGCATCTCGCGTTCGCTGGTATTTACCCGCACCAAGCGTGGCGCTGACCAGTTGGTAAAGCTTCTTGTAAAAGAAGGCATATTTGCGGCAGCCATACATGGTAACAAGTCGCAGAATGCCAGGCAAAAAGCACTGCAGGGTTTTAAGGTAAACCAGCTCCGCGTCCTTGTGGCTACCGACATTGCAGCACGTGGCATTGACATTGATGAGCTTCCACACGTAATTAATTTTGACGTGCCCAATGTACCGGAAACCTATGTACACCGAATTGGCCGTACAGGCCGTGGCGGTAATAGCGGGACGGCGGTGTCGTTTTGCGGCACGGAAGAAAAGGCTGACCTGAGGAGCATCGAAAAACTCATTGGCTTTAAGCTGGCGGTTTCCGCTTTGTAATCCCTTCAGCCAGCGAAATTAAAACACCAGACAACAATACAGTATTTCACTTTTAAAATCATTTATATACGATGGCAGATTCTTTTTTTAAGAAAGAAAACAACAAGAAAAAGACCCTAATAAAAAAACAGAAGGCGCAAAAGCGACAGGACAGGAAAATCAGCAATAATAAAGGCAAAGGCTTTGAAAGCATGATGGTATATGTAGATGCAAACGGGCACTTTACCGATATACCACCGGAAAAGCAACTCCCGCAGGCTGCCGATAAAAAGAGCATGCCCGGAGAACGGATACAGCGTTTCCAGCTAAATGACAGAAGCGTCAAACGATAAATACTTTTCTTCCCCGCTTGTGCCGTTTGCATTAAATACAATTAACAATGGCAGATCTAAAAACTAAAATAACGTTTGTAAATGGTAAAACGCTTTTTACAACTAACCAGGTGTATGACCTGGTAGGTAACAGGGAAGACAGTACCATAACTTTTAAAAGGAATAAAACTCTTTGGCTTGATGGAAGTGAATACAAAGTGGTACATGTTGAATTTATGGTTTTCGAGCGTGAAGAAAATGGAATTACCTGTGAGGCACTAATTCATATCCTGTCGGTTTAGCAGGTAGTACAATAAGCAGTATTATCAGAACAATAACAATAGTAAAACCGCGCCACATTCTTAAAATGGCGCGGTTTCATTGTCTGATATAAATTAGTATGTAAGCGCTATGCCTCCTCCTAATCCCATATCGCTATCATAATGGGCTGACAGTGACCAGTATTTTGTCAGGATATATCTGCTGCCAATGCTGTATTCGAAATCTGTGTTCCACATACCCCATAACCTCAAACGGGAAGTTAGCGGGATATCCTCCCGGGTAAACTGAAGCCTTAGCTTACCCTCGTGATCAAGCCTTAGATCACTCTCTACAAACCATGGCAAAACATAAATGATCCCTATACAGGCTACGGCTCGTTTATTTTGGGTATTAACCTGCCCAAAAAGATTTTTCTCCTCCTCTTTGGCATTGTGGTAACGAAAATCAAAACCTGCATATGCCGACAGGAATTGCATATTGTCCAGGTACCTACCAAAATGTGCTTCAGTCTCATAACCGGACTCATCATTGTAGCCCAGCCACCATTCCAGTTCTGCAAAATTGCGGGTATTTTCAAGCCTCATCTCTCCATCGCTTCCGTTGCTTTCCAATCCGATATCAGCCGAGAAGTAATACCTCCTGTCATCTGCATAAACCTTCTTAAGCGCCTTTCCAGGTTCAGGGATCTGGGGGTTCGGCGGTGAATCATTATAGGTAAAGATCCTTCCCATCCCGGACATCATGTGGTAAAGGATGTGGCAGTGGAAAAACCAGTCTCCATATTCTGCGTTTGCATGGAACTCAATAATATCAGTTTCCATAGGCATAATATCGATAACATTTTTTAGCGGTGAATACTCTCCATGCTGATTTACAACCCTGAAATAATGCCCATGCAGGTGCATCGGGTGGCGCATCATCGAATTATTGGTCATCACTATCCTGATGTTTTCACCTTTTTTTTATCAGTATATTGTCTGTTTCAGAAACCACTTTATTATCTATTGTCCATACGTATCGGTTCATATTGCCAGTAAGCTCAAAATGAATTGTGCGCACAGGCCCCTCCGGTAATGTGGTTTTTCTCGGAGACTTCAGCATATCATAATTCAGTGTTACGATTTGCCCATTAGCCTGGCTATGATTGCCATGTCCTTTTTCTGTATCCATATTTTTATGGCTTGGCTCTCCTGTTATCTCCTGGTACATAACCGCATTCATATCCATTGTCTGCAGGCTCATGTTCATTCCCATATCCTTCATCTTTCCTCCTACGGTCATCATGTCGTTCATCATCTTCATTCCCTCGAAGTATTTCAGGCGTGGCAGCGGCTGCTGTAGCTGTTTAACACCTGAACCAAGCCATAACGAGGCCTGCCCAGTGCGGTCTTCTGATGTAACGACAAATTCGTAGGCAATACCCTCATTAGGAATCGTCACTATCACATCATAGGTTTCTGAGGTACCAACGATTAGACGGTCCACCTCAACAGGTTCTACATCCTCACCATCACTAGCAAACACTGTTATTTTGCCTCCCGAATAATTGAGCCAGAAATAAGATGATGAACTGCCGTTAATTACGCGCAGGCGTACCTTGTCCCCTATCTTATATTGCGGGAGATGGTCTTCGGTTTTTCCGTTAACCAGAAAACGATCATAATATACATCGCTCACGTCCATAGCATGCATGCGCTTCCATTCGTTGGTAAATTTAGTTCCCAGTTTTGCTTCCTTCAGAGCCTCAAAGTAATTCTGTGTCGCACCCTTCTGTATAGCGTACCAATCGTTTGCCTTATGCAGGGAACGCTCAATTTCATGTGGATCCTGATCGGTCCAGTCACTTAACATGACGGTATATTCAGGAATTGCCGGCTCATCCCTCTTGTGGATTATGAATGCTCCATACAGACCTACCTGCTCCTGTAGCATCGTGTGTGAATGATACCAATAGGTGCCTGATTGTATAAGCGGAAACTTGTAGATATGTGTAGACATGCCTTTAATAGGCGCAGTCGTAAGGTAAGGCACACCATCCTGTTCGTTGGGCAGCAACAGCCCATGCCAGTGGATTGAAGTTTCATGGTGCATTTTATTGTGTACATAAATCACTGCCGTATCGCCTTCGGTAAAATGGAGTTCAGGCCCCGGAATCTTACCATTAATGGCAATTCCTTTTACTTTCCTACCTGTATAATTAACAATGGTATCGCTAATATACAGGTCATATCGTACTGATTTGGGTTTAGTCTTGAGCTTTGCTATTGGAGGAGATGGCTCCACCATGGCTTCAGTGTGCTCAGTATGTCCGTTGTGGCTTTCGAGAGATTCAGTTGGCTGAGAAGCTGGCTTTTCCTTCACGTCTGTTTTATTTGCCGACGTTTTAGTCTTTACAGTGGGCTTCTTTTTAACAGGTTTTACTTTTTTTCTTTACCAATGCCATACCACATTTAAGGCATTTTCCTGGTTTATCGGAATGCACCTCAGGATGCATGGGACAGGTATAGGCTCGCTGCGTCTGTTCCTTCACTTTCGCCTTTGGCTCAGAGTGGTTTCCATGCTGTGCAAATCCGACTATAGAGAAACTCATAAATAAAACCAGAGCGATATATTTTAGGTATTTTTTCATGATGGTGTTTTTAAAGGTTCTTAATCCTTAACGAATTAAGGATAACCGAGACAGAGCTTAAGCTCATGGCTGCAGCAGCAATCATAGGAGAGAGCAGGATACCAAATGATGGGTACAACACTCCTGCGGCTATGGGAATACCGATGATATTATAAATAAAGGCAAGGAAAAGGTTCTGCCGTATGTTCTTCATTACTTTATGGCTCAGTTCGTAGGCTTTTACAATTCCCTGCAAATCGCCTTGCAGAAGGGTGACCCCTGCGCTTTCTATAGCGACGTCGGTACCGGTCCCCATCGCAATACCGATATCGGCCTGCGCTAAAGCAGGCGCATCATTAATGCCATCTCCTGCCATGGCAACGACCTTCCCCTGAGCCTGAAGTTTCCTGATTTCGTCAAGCTTATCCCCTGGGAGTGCTTCAGCCTTAAAATGCTGCAATCCTAGCTGCTGTGCCACAGCTTTAGCGGTAAGAGGATTGTCACCGGTAAGCATAATAACATCGATGCCTTTGTTCTGAAGCGATTTGATGGCTTCTGCACTGGTAACCTTAACCGCATCTGTAATGGTAATAAAGCCTATTACCCTGTTATCAAGGCTTACAAACGAAACAGTCTTGCCTTGCCCCTGCTCATTGGCTACTTCTCCCGCCAGTTTCTCAGGAATTGCTATGCCTATTTCTTCCATTAGGCCACGATTGCCTATAGCTGCTTTTTGATGCCCTAGTATGGCTGTCACGCCTTTTCCGGTAACCGCTTCGAAATTCTCTATTTTTTCGGGATTGGTCCCTTTAGTGATGGCATAGTTCATTATGGCTGTTGCCAAAGGGTGTTCGCTGTGCTGATTAAGGGAACTTATAACCCTGAGTACTTCCTGTTCATCACTCCCTTCAGAAGCCGACAGGCGTTCAAGAGATGGTTTTTCTTCGGTAATGGTTCCGGTTTTGTCTGTAATAAGTACATCAACCTTTGCCATCTTTTCCAGGGCTTCAGCGTTTTTGATCAGGACGCCCTGTCGGGCGCCACTGCCAACACCTACCATTATTGACATGGGTGTGGCCAGCCCAAGGGCACACGGGCAGGCAATAATAAGTACGGCCAAGGCATTGGCAAAACCAAAAACATAAGCGGGCTGGGGTCCATATACAGCCCATATAACAAACGTAATTAACGCAATTGTGATAACCGCAGGAACAAAATAACGGGACACCTTATCGGCAAGTTTTTGAATGGGTGCGCGGGACCGGCTGGCAAAATTGACCATCTCAATGATCTGTGCCAGTAAAGTCTCCTCCCCCACACGTTCTGCTGCCATAAGGAAGGTTTTGGTCCCATTGATCGTACCGGCACTTACCTTATCGCCTTGCTCCTTTGTGACCGGGATTGGCTCGCCTGTAATCATAGATTCGTCAATACTGGCAGAACCTTCTGTAATACTGCCGTCAACAGGTATTTTCTCTCCTGGTTTAACCCGTAAAATATCGCCCTGCTTAATTTCATTGATGTGTATCTGCACATCCTTTCCATCCCTGATAAGAGTTGCATCTGTTGGTGCCAGCTTAAGCAGCTCGCGTATGGCACCACTGGTCCGGCTGTGTGCCTTCGCCTCAAGCAACTGTCCAAGCAGTACCAGGGTCAGGATAACGGTTACCGCCTCAAAGTACAGATGCACTCCGCCATGATGCCCCCGGAATTCCTCAGGAAAAACAGAGGGAATGAGCAATCCCCCAATACTGAAGGCAAATGCAGCGGCAGCACCCAGGCCAATGAGGCTGAACATATTGAGCTTAAGCGTTACAAAAGATGTCCAGGCACGCTGGAAGAACATCCAGGTGGCGTAAAAAACAACAGGCAAGGAAAACGCGAATTGCAGCCAGCTCGATACTTTCTGCCCCACCACCCTGCCTATTGGATCTCCCGGGATCATCTCACCCATAGCCAGCACAAATACCGGCAACGTAAAAGCAACGGCTATCCAGAATTTTCGGCGTAGGATCTTATAGTGGTTCTCTTCTTCAGAATCATCCGTTGATGCCAGGGGAATCAGCTCCATCCCACAAATGGGGCAAGCCCCCGGTGCTTCTTTCACGATCTCAGGGTGCATCGGGCATGTATATTTTGAAGATGCTGCCTGTAGCTGTGGTATTTTTTCCAGATTCATCCCGCATACTGGGCAACTACCGGGTTTGTCATAGGTTTTGTCACCTTCACAATGCATAGGGCAGTAATATTTTGCACCTTTTGGCTCATGGTCCCCTTCCTTATTATTTACATTTTGTTTCTCAGAATGATAGCTATGGTGCCCCTGGGAATCACTGCTTTTATGGTCCTGCATCCTGATCTTATAATTCCCGGCCCGACTGAGTACCTGCTGAAGATCCTCTGTCTGGATATGAGCAGCCATTGTTATGACAGACTGCGGTGGATTAAGGCTGACTTGTGCGGTTATGCCTCCTATGCTGTTCAATGCTTTTTCCACCTTCTCTCTGCAGCCATTACAGCTCATGCCTTCTATAGAATATGTATGTGTCATAAGTATTTTTTTAGAGTTGTTGCTGATTGCATATGCTACCTGATAATTCTGTATTGCCCAGTATTTCTTTTTAATTTGTCACGTTAAAAAAAGTATATTCTAACTTGAGATATACCCCATTGGGTGCTGATCTCAGCATCGAACTGTATAATTCCTGTTTGTAGGCAAGGTCGATCCTGGCCTGGCTATTGACGATGAATTGTATTGATGGTACTATATCAAGATAGGATTTTCCATTATCCGCTAAAGTCTGTCCCAACAACTCAACCATAAGGTTGATGTTTGTCTGTTTGTAGCTTGTATAAGTCTTGGGATACATTAGCCTTCCAAGTGATAATGTATAATTGATCGCACTACTGGCCTGGCCGTCCGGAAAATCGTAGTCAGGCTTATTATCCAAAGCCTTTTCATAACTGACAGAAGAGCTTATAGCCACTTTGTTGACCAGTTTGGTAACAACCAGCCCTGCTTCATACCCTGTATTATGCCCCATTGTCTCTATCTCCTCCTGGTGGATATCTGCATTATTGAAGCTGTATCGACCAAAGGCAGCCATCCTGAAATGGCTATGCAGGTCATCCACAGAAAGAAATCTGTACTTGGCGTAAAAACCTCCCCCCTCAGTTACCAGATCAGTATTCCTGTTGCTTATAAAAGCACTTGCACGTACCATCCAGTTTTTGTTTATCCCCCAGGTAACCTCCGGCATCATATGGTAATTGTAGCCCGAATCATATTTCTCCTTCATAAGGGATTGGCCAATTCGCGCACTTATTGAGCATGCCGACACATTGCTGGCGGGCTCTGTCATTACGAATAGTTCCTGAGCGTGTACATTAAAGGTAATAATAAAGAAAAATAATACTGTTAACTTCCTCATATTATATAACTTTAATATGGAAGTCCTCTTCATTATCCAGATTGTATGTAGGATATTTTGAGTACGATTTCTGTAACTTCTTATATTCCTTCTGAGTCACATACCCTTTATCCTGAATCTTTAACCTCGTCTCCCCGTTAAGAGCTTTTTCCCTGGAGTCAATAAATATATAGTTGGCCCCTCCTTCCTGAAGTCCTGAGTTATCTTTAGCTACTACATTTTCAAGCTGCAGCGTTATAACCATTGACCCAATAAAAAAGCCCGCTTTTTCCACGCTGCTTTTCAGATTAGCGGGAGTTATGGCGGCATTCTCTTTAAAGAAAACGGTAAATGTGTTGGTGTTTAAGTCGGTATCCACCTTTTCAACGCCATCAATGGATTTAAGCTGCTTATTGATGGCGTTTGAGCACATTGAGCATGTTAATCCTGTAGCGATAATTTCTGCTTTCCTGATTTGTGAATAAGCCGGAGCAAATGGCATTAAGGTTATAATAGAAAGTACTATCAGTTTTGCGGTTATATTTCTCATGTTATTTTTTTTTATTTACTTCATTTTTAATTTGATCTTCTGTTGGATTGATGGCAACAAGCCTGCCCGCAGCGTCAAAAAGATAGCTTGCAGGCATCTGCTCAACTCCAAAAGCAATGGCCGACTTGGCCTCAAAGCCCTCAGGGTCGTTTAACTGCATATAAGTTATCTTATCTTTTTTAACCGCGGCAAGCCATTTGGATTTATCCTTATCCAACGAAATGCCTACTATCTCAAGATTTGCTATTTTATACTTTTCATAGAGTTTTACCAGCTTCTTATTGGTTACGCGGCAGGGTCCGCACCAGGATGCCCAAAAATCGACAAGAACGACCTTGCCTTTTATGGGCTGAAGATCCATACTCTTCCCTGAAACATCAGTCAGGGTTAGCTTTGGCAGTTGGTCTCCGGGCTTTATCTGCGCATTAGCAGACATTACAAACAGGCTAAAGACTAGTACGAATATTATACTATGCTTCATCTTATTTTATGGTTTCAATTGTTTTTCCGCAAGTCAGCATTTGCGATCCATAATAAGGATTCTTTATCCCCTTCTCCTGGCTTAACCAGTTTGCACCTTTACCCTCATTAAACATTGGGCAGTTGTTATAATACAATGGCTGAGACAAATCTGCAGTTTTCGCAAGAGCATACATACTTTCAGAAAGCCCTGCGAAAAGTGTTCGCTGTTTCTTCAGATCAGATGTACCTGCAATACCTTTTGCATTTGCCGCAAGTTTATCCTTAACCTGCATCCAGACTTTATGCTGATTTGCTTTAAGGCTTGCCATAGGGACACCCTTAATTACTTTATCCAGTTCTCTTGCTGCTGTTGCGGCCTGTTTAGGATCAGATTTCACTAAAGCTTGCTGCAGGTTCAAATAGGATGTAATGACTGGTAATAATTCCTTTGACTGTGAAACAGTCTCAGTGCTATTTTGTTCTGCCGCCTCAGAATGTTCATCACCTTTAGAACCTTCGGCTCCCTGAGTACGCTCATACTGACAGCAGCCATGCAGGTTGTTATATACTTCCTTTGGAGCAAGGAATTTTTCATTATCGTATCCTGTCAGCGCAATCTTTTTCAGCACCTGCTCAGGATTAGTCTTTTTGGAATCGTAAGTAATTGTAGCCAGCTGTGTGTCTTTATCCCACTTAACTTGTGATTCTTTTTTAATACTTCCTGCTTTTTCTATTGTGCTTTGGCACATTCCGCAGTTACCGGATACTTTTGCTGTCACTGTTTGGGCGTTTTTTATTTGCGCCTGGATATTAAATGTTGATGCCAGGGCAAATGCCGACACCATAAGCTTTTTATATAGACTCATGACTAATAATTTAAAATGTTAGGAAAATGGCGCAGGTACCTTTTTTGCATACTATAGGCAAAAAAAGGCATTACAGCAGTCCTGAAAGGACGCACCTTTGGCTGTTACGAAATGAGTCTAGCTTATTTTAGGCGGAAGTCGAAGTGAATTCATTGCCGAAGTAAAAAACGCTTCAGTATACACGAATACACGCTTTTTAACAGATATCATGACAAATTCATGCTTAAATTGAAGGGTAGGCACTACAGTGAATACAAAACTGCAAACCGACGTGCAATTGCAGGAAGAATGTCCGCATTTGCCATCGCAGTCGTGATGGTCTTTATTTGAGGGCGTCGAATCCTTTTCTTTTTTACAGCATTCCATTCCACACGATTCAGGAGTTTCCGTACGATGCCCTTCAGCCTGATGCCCACAGGCAAAGGCTGCTCCTGGACTTAACAAAAAGCCCAGGGTCATCAGTAGTATAATATGAAACTTCTTCAAGTGCATGGGTTTGAACTACAAAATTATAAAAATTGTATAAACACTTTGCTTTAGGCAGAAAAAATGGTGGAATAAAATCCAAAACTCCGCCGACTACAAAATGTCTTTGACAAAAGTATCAGTTATAAAATGATTTCCGTTTATAATATTTTGGATTTGATGTATAGTATTTTTGGATTTAAACTTACATATCTGAACAATTTAAATATTTTAGAATATCGGCAAATGGTTAATGAACAATGATTGCATCTTTTAAGTGACGTAGATTAAAATTCGTGTTGGAATGTTTATATATTGAATCACTAAAAAAATCCCTGAAATAATCAGGGATTCTAAATACACTGCATTACCAACCACTTTCAGTAGTGCAATACACTGACCAACCGTGTGCGAAATTATAATCTATCACAAAAGTTTTCAAAACGAAATTGCACGTAAATTTTACAATATTTTACATATAAGGATTATAGTCAGAACTAAAAACTGACATATCTTTTTCCAGCAATAACAGGAAAAGAATGCTATTTTGCCATTACTTTAATTCCTTGGTGAGGGAATAATGTTTTTGTAATGCCTCATTTAAATTGTGTTCAAGATCATGAAAATTTGATGTTTTATAAACGCACCCCGCTACACTTGATTTGGTTACCTCCCTGGCATGCTCAAACATAAAAGGTGTTGTGTACGCGTAAATTGGTATATCTTTTGTCTTTTTATCCTTTTTAAGCTCAATAATAAACTCTTCGCCGGATACGATATGCATATCTAGGTCAGTAAAGATTATTTCAGGAATTTTTTCGGTAATTGCAAGGTAGTCAAGTGCGTCCTTACCGTTGGAAAATTGTATACATTCAATAGCAGAAGATATATCATGGACAATCAAACAAAATAAGTCTCTGTCGTCACTATCATCTTCTACAAGCATAATAGATTTACGGAGCATATTAAATATAATTACAGTAATAATGACGAAAATAGTTACTTGGAAAGAAATATTTTTATAATATTTTACATAAAGAATTATAGTTAAATATTGAATAATACCATCTTAATAAGTAAAACTGAAGGATTTCATTTTGAACGAAATCCTTCAGGTACACTCACTTAAATTAATGAATAAACATATTACATCGGTGGAAGAAGTACTTTATTTATTACGTGTACAACACCATTGGAGGCCTGTACGTCTGTCGCTGTAATAGTAGAAACCCTGCCATTTGCGTCAGTAATGGATGCCCCGCCTTCAAGGTTAACTGTAAAGCTTCCCCCCTGAAATGTGTTTACGGTCATATTGTCCATTAACGAGGCCGCTAAGACATTCTGTCCTGCTACTACATGATATTTAAGCGTATTCTCCAATGTTGCCTGAGGAATCTGAGCCAATCCTGAGAGATTAAGTTCTGTCAATAGGCTTGCGAATGCTGCATTGCTTGGTGCAAATACAGTAAAAGGTGCACTTTGGCTTCCCGAAAGAATACCGGCAAAATCGGGCTGGTCATCTCTTGTCAGTGCCTGAACAAGAATCGAGAAGTCCGGGTTAGCGATTGCATGGCTGGTCACCGTAGGTAGATCAATTACATTCCCAACAATGTGAACTACTCCATTGCTCGCCATTACATCTGCTGTAGTCACCGTAGCACCTCCATTAGATGCACCACCGTTAATGACAACACCATTTGCCGTATTAATGAACATGCTTAGCGTGTTGGTACTGGATGCACTCCCCTTTGCCAGGGTCTTCACATACCCTGTAGCCAATGATGATGACGTAGCAGTACCTGAAACAACGTGATTGAGAAGTATCTCTTTAAGTACAGGTACGGGAACAGCTTCAAGGTTAGCAAATCCTTTTTGTTGCAGGAAAGCAGTAAACGCCTGGTTAGTTGGCGCAAAAACCGTAAAGCTACCGGTTCCGTCAAGGGTGGCAGTCAGGCCTGCTCTGTCAAGGGCATCCACCAGTATGGAAAGGTTTGCATTAGATGAAGCAATAGCTGCTATAGTGTTGTTCTGTGGCATCGTGTCGTTATCGTCATCACTGCACGACACCAGCGGAATGAAGGCTAGTGCTAATATTGCGACTCCCTTCCTCAAAAAATCTTTTTTCATATATTTTTATTTTTAGGTTTGTAAGACAAAATTATGATGGAATATTTTGTTTACATAAAAACAAAAAATAATTAAACAAAAAATTAAGTTTTGTTGAAGTATCCTAGAATTAATGCTGAGAAGGACAAGGAAAAAAACCAGATTTCGTGGGGTAAAAATGGTTTTAATAAATGCTTTATTTGATAATAAGGCTTAACAAAATATAATTACTGCCTAACATAAAGACAGTTGTAAATAAGAGCATACAAAATAACCCATGTAAAGATTTAAGATAGTTTTGCAGCGATATCGTGCAGGACACTAAACCTCTTGAAACCCTCTTGTTCAGATATGTTTAATTCAGAGGTTCTGCGCCCTACGATCCATAATTCTGAGTGGTTGTCTCTCACTTTCGATAAAAGTGCCTCTACATATTGATCTAAAGGTTTTTCCTCCGGTAGGACGGTCAGATAGGTAATAAATGTTACACCCCTGAAAAGCCTGGTTATCTCTGAAAGGCTGTCAAGTGGGATGTTGCTTCCCAGGTATACACATCCCTCACCCCGGGCCGTGATCAAATATTGCAAATACATCAGGCCAAGTTCATGGATTTCGCCAAATGGAAGAAACAGGACATATTTAGCAGCTATACCTTTTCTAACCTTTCTGCTGCATAAGGCTGTCTGTTGCATGACCACCATACGGATCAGGCAGCTTATAAAGTGTTCATGTGCAGGCTGGATAGTTCCAGTTTGCCACATCAATCCTATTTCTTCAAGAAAGGGCATATAATACGAAAGGAATACTTTCTCAAACGGCATTTTTGCAAGCAGATGATCTGTGGCATCAAGAAAAAGGGGTTGATCAAAGGTCATCATGGAAAGCTTAAAAAGATGTATGGTGTAGTTAACATCCTGCCTGCCGACCCGGATTTCCCCAACCATCATCTCAATTTCCGACGTACCCATTTTTGCTACCTTGGAAATCTTAACACCATACTCTGTCAGCAGAACGATGTTAAGGAGTTTACGAAGTTCTTCAAGTCCATAATAACGTAGATTATTACTTCCACGCTGAGGCGACAACATTCCGTATCTTTTTTCCCATATTCGGATTGTATGCGCCTTTACCCCGGTAAGCCCTTCCAGATCACCTATGGAAAATACTGTCTTGATGTTATTCATGCTGCATTAGAATTTATAGAGTGTGTTAATAAAACAATAAAATTGTTTACCATAATATTCTATAAAGTTAAACAAAATTTTATAACTTTATAAAACTAAAGTTGTCATTACCTGATTATCAAACCTTATTGCTATTGCGATAGATTCACGGCAGTTTCTATAAATGGCAATGCAACTAATACCGATAAGACATGAAAATACTTTTGACAGGTGCGACGGGTTATATTGCACAGCGGCTCCTGCCTGTGCTCTTGGCGCAGGGGCATGAGGTTATATGCCTTGTCAGGGATGCAGGAAGGTTCGACACTGGAAAATTTGATGGTGCTAACGTTCCCCTGATTATGGAAGCTGACCTATTGGACAGCGCAAGCCTTAAAGCGATTCCTGAAGATATTGATGCTGCTTATTATCTGGTCCATTCTATGAGTGCCGTTGGTGAGTTTACTGCACTTGAGGAGCGTGCAGCCCGAAATTTCGCCTATGCCATCGCACATACCCGGGCACAACAGGTAATTTACCTGACCGGCATCGCTAATGATACTAAGCTCTCACCACACTTAGCATCCCGCAAAAATGTAGAAGAAATACTTTCTATAGGGAGCGTCCCGCTGACTGCTTTACGTGCAGGCATTATCGTAGGCTCCGGTAGCGCTTCCTTTGAGATTATTCGCGATTTGGTTGAAAAATTACCTATAATGGTGGCTCCAAAATGGTTGAATACCCGATGTCAGCCTATAGCAATACGCAATGTCATTGAATTCCTTTCCGGAGTTCTTTTAAAAGCAGATACCTATGGTAAGCATTTTGATATCTATGGGTCTAATATACTTACCTACAAGGAAATGCTGCATCAGTTTGCAGTACAAAGAGGGCTGAAAAGATGTATTATTACCTTACCGGTGATGACACCCCGACTTTCTTCTTATTGGCTGTACTTTGTTACTTCCACTTCTTACCCTCTTGCAAGAAATCTGGTGGACAGTATGAAAGTAGACGTGGTTGCCGTTACTAACGATTTGAACAGCTTACTAGGCATAAAGCTGATACCCTACCGTGAGGCAATCGAACTTGCTTTTGGAAAGATTGAACAGGATATGGTGCTGTCTACCTGGAAAGACGCGCTTGGTGGGGCGCGAAAGGCTAGATTGTACGGAAAAATAAAAGTGCCGGAATTTGGAGTGTTTACTGACGTAAAGACAATGAAGGTAACAGATCCTAAAATTGCAGCAGACAGGATTTTCTCAATTGGTGGTGCCGCAGGCTGGTACTACGGGGACTGGCTGTGGAATTTCAGAGGGTTTCTAGATAAGCTTTTTGGAGGTGTGGGCCTTAAACGCGGCCGTAAAAATGCTTCAACCATTTCTACGGGCGAATCTCTTGATTTCTGGAGAGTGATTTATTCCAACCGCAATGAAATGCGGCTTTTGCTATATGCTGAAATGCGACTTCCGGGAGAAGCATGGCTCGAATTTACTATTGTAAACGGCCTTATCACACAGACTGCGACATTTCGTCCATTAGGGCTTTTGGGAAGACTTTACTGGTATATGGTACTCCCATTCCACTACTTCATTTTTAATGGGATGATAAAAAAGATCGCATCTTAAAACAAAACAACATTTACACTGAAGAAGCAGTATCAGTGTTCGTCATCTTAGAAAATGATATTAATATCGAAAGCCCCCTTAATTAGGAGGCTTTCGACTAAGGTGTGGACCGAATTATAAATAATCCTGAGCTAAAAGTAATCAATAACTTTGGCTCCTCATAGCTATATAACAGCTATTTGTCAAACAGCGTAAAATTTTATAACATTAATGTAAAAATTACGATGTGAACTACATGAAAGACAGCCACAATATTTAAAAGCTAATGTGGAATGTAGCTGCCAATCAACTTCTGTTTTTAAGTTGTTCGATTCTTCCTTCTTACCTAAACAACAATTTTAGGTGACAATACGTAACCGGTAAATGAACTTTTGTATAATTGCAATCCATATTGTAGTGAAGACCATGGTCAGGGCAATCACAGCAAGCGTAACCTGGTAAGTATAGCTGCCGATGAGCTTGAGGTCAAATGCCATAGTCATGAGTACAAAGCTAAACTCTCCAATCTGTGAAAGCAGTGCACCTGCATAGACACTATCGCGCCAACTGTGTCCTGTAGCTTTGAAAACCACAGCATTGATAAGGCTGTTGATGATAAGTACCGAAAAAGCAACAAAAAGAATTGTCCCGATATTCTCCCTGATAAAACCCAACTGTATCTGGAGTCCTATTGAAATAAAGAAGAATGCGAGAAAGAACACCCTGAAAGGCACCAGCGACCTATCTAGCCAGCGGGTGGCCTTATCCTGTCCTATTACAATTCCGGCAGTAAATGCTCCAAAGGCACCCGAGAGGCCAAACCATTGCGTTACCCATGCCATACCGAAACAAAGCGCAAAACCTATAAACACTTGTAGGTCATGGTCGACGAGGATATCTTTTTTAAAAGGGATCTTAAAGAGTTTTTTTATAAAGGCAGCTCTCAGGAAGGCCACAGTCAGCATAGCACCGAAAGTAACCTTAACGAGATCAGAAGGTTCTACCGAACCGCGTGCCATAAAATTCAGCGTAAGCATCATTGGGACAATAAGGATGTCCTGTATTAAAAGTACCCCACAAGTAATAAGCCCCAGTGATGAATTAATTTCCCCGTTTCGCGAAAGATACTGGAATATTATGGCAGAACTACTCAGACTAATGATGAATCCAGTTAGCATGATCGTGGTATAAGACCAGTTTAGGTAATAACCAATACCGTACATAAGTCCAAGGCTAAGCAGCAACTGGGTAAGCGCAGCCAGCAAAGGTTTCTCAAAATTCCTGGTCAGGCTAGGCAGATTAATTTCAGCACCAATAAAGAACATCAACAGTATAATGCCCAGTTCACCTAATTGTTCTATGGTTTCACCTTTACCAATGATACCAAAAACTTCAGGTCCCAGTAGCACACCCGACAGCATATAGGCAATAAAATAAGGTTGTCTCAATTTTCTGAGCAGCAGGATGAGCAGCAGAATAACAAAAGACAATACAACAATACCGGTAAATATTTCAGAATTCATAAATACAGGAATGGGTTAATAAAAAAAGGCTGTCCTGCATTTTGCGGGACAGCCTTCGTCAGTCAAGAAAATTAAAGCGAAATCGAAACTGTCAGATTATTATAAATTAAGCGATCTCAATTAGCCTCGGCGCTTTCCTTCTGGCTTCATCCCTTTTCGGAATGGTAATGTGAAGCAGCCCGTTCTCATAATGGGCATTGATATTATCCTCATCCACTACCTGTTTAGGAAGCTCAAAGCGGCGCTGGAATGACTGATAACTGAATTCGCGGCGAGTGTAATTGTCCTGCTTCTCTTCATGGCTGTTTCGCCTTACCGAAGAGATGGTTAGCAGCGTGCCGTCAAGCGTGATGTTAAAATCCTGTTTCTCCATACCCGGAGCGGCCACTTCCACCTCAAAAGATTCGTCGTTTTCTTTGATGTTTACAGACGGGATGGTTGTACTGGTGGACGAAAAATTAGTGTTTCCCCAGTTAAAAAGCTCGCGGGTGAACAGATCATCAAATCCAGGAAATGCAGGGAGCATACTCCCATTTCTTTTCATTAGTGTCATAATACTTACTTTTTAATTAGTTATACAAAAATTTAAAGAACATTGCGGCTGGCTAACCGCTATAACAATTAGTAAACAAACAAAATGCCAATAGACAAAAATGACATTTTTTCAGTCTCAAAAATGAAATTTTGACACAACAAAAAATGAAATTTTGACAGCCTATGCTCATATATAGCTCATCACTTAAGCTTTACATATGTTTCATACTATCTATACGCTTTAAAATCAATGATCGCAAACGCTCTTCGTGTTCATCTCCCCAATTTCCGATAGTTGCGATTACCGGAATGAGTGTTTTCCCAAAATCTGTGAGGCTATATTCAACCTTTGGTGGAACAACAGGGAAAATAACCTTTGATACAAGTTCGTGTTCCTCTAATTCTTTCAGTTGGATATTTAAAACCCTGCGCGTAGCATCCGGTATTTTGCGTTGCAATTCACTTGGCCTTTTATGTCCCTGATCGATAAACCAAAGCAGACGTATTTTCCATTTCCCATAGAGAACTTCACCTATTAGGTCAAGGCCGCAATTTAGGTTAGGTATTGTTTTTCTTTCATACATATTACAAATGTAATCCTATGTCCTTATATGTACAATAAGGGAAAAATTTATCCCTATATGAATCGTAACTCCGTACTTGTGAGGAACTAACATACTTCAGAGATTTGTACAAAGAAATTTAAATAAAATATACGATGGATTATAAAAATGAATTATCAGGCAAGATTGCCTTAGTGACAGGAGGTACAAAAGGAGCCGGAAAGGCAATTGCAGAAAGACTGCTTCAAGCCGGCGCCACGGTAATTATTACTGCGAGGAACTTTTCAGAGGACAAAAACAGCAAACTGCATTTCATTCCTGCCGATTTAAGTGAGGCACAAGGAGCAGAAAAAGTAATCAATGAAGTGTTATCTACTTATGGGAGACTGGACATCCTTGTAAACAATCTCGGTTCTTCAACAACGCCTGCAGGAGGCTTTAATGCCTTAACTGATGAGGACTGGATATCAACCCTACAGGCTAATCTGCTAGCTCCTGTCAGGCTGGACAGAGGATTTTTACCTCAAATGCTTGAGCAAAAAAGCGGTGTGATTATTCACATAGCCTCTATTCAGGGTATACTGCCCCTATATGATTCTACCTTGCCTTATGCCGCTGCAAAGGCAGGATTAAGAAACTATAGTAAAAGCTTATCAAATGAAGTAACACCAAAAGGGATCCGTGTGTTAACCGTATCTCCCGGATGGATAAATACGACAGCATCAGAAGCCTGGCTGGGCGAGATTGCAAGAAACGCTAACAGCACCGTGGAAGAGGCGCAGCAAAGTGTAATGGATGCCCTTGGCGGAATACCTTATGGCAGGCCTGCGGAGCCTGAAGAAGTAGCTGAATTAGTTGGTTTTCTTGTTTCACCAAGAGCCAAATATCTGACGGGAACTGAATTTATAATTGATGGAGGTACCGTACCGACAATTTAATAATCTAAAAAAAATAATAACATGAACTTACCGAAAGTAATTATAGACCTGGTTAATGCTCAGAACAGTTTCGACAGCATTGCCTACGCGAACTGTTTTTCTGAAACCGCGGTAGTATTTGATGAAGGCAAAACGCATAACGGCAGGAATGAGATTCAGCATTGGATCAATCAATCAAATGAAAATTACAAATCAATGATGAAACCCCTTGAATATACCGGGAATGGAACTTCAGGGGTACTATCGGCAGAGTGCTCCGGCACATTTCCGGGAAGCCCGATTACCTTAAAATTTCATTTTGATGTTATAGATGGACAAATTCAGCATTTAAAAGTGACAGGGTAAGAAAAAAAGAGAGACCGAAAATCAGTCATTCTCCTTGATTAAATACAGAAGGTATGTATTCATAATTTACTCTGGGCTTGGCACCTCATTAATTTGCACCATAAAAGACAATATAATTTCTGAACAGGATCTATCTCTAACTAGCCCTGTGTGATTCCACAGAATTAAGACCGATCCTGAAAACTAAAATCTATTGCTATTAAAATTTTGTTAATCTGTTTTTATGATTAATTTACTGATTTTTAAATTTGCATTGTTCAATTTCATCAAAATCCAAATGTTATTATTGACCCTTCTTCGGAAGGGTTTTTAATTATTGCTGTATGACACCGGAAGAAATAAAACGCTACTTTATTGAAAATCCACCGCCGAAAGAAGTAAATTGGAAACCTCATGCAAAGATTACCGACACACAGGCATTTCTTAATCACACTTTTGTGCTTATTAATAACCACAAAGGTAATTTGGAAACCTGCCCTGCCTGGTGGCGGTTGAAAGAGTTTTACCAAGATATGCAAAAACAAAAAAGACCTGATTAAAGCAATAATTTTGATGTTGGGCATGTTGTTTCGAAAAAAAAAGCTGCCCGGAGAAGGGCAGCCTTTTATGTAAGCTGTATTATTTTTGAACAATCGGTGTTCTAAGTGATTCTAAAACAGCTACAATATCCGTATAAAGTTCTGTATTTGAGGCAACACCGTTTGCATTGGCTGCAGCGCCTACATAACCTACAAATTTAGTGTAATCTGCATCGCTTGCTTTGGTGCCCATGCGTTGGTTAACAGCCGGATCGTGTGCCGAAACCATATCTAAGCCGGAATAGGTATTAACTGCATTGGTCCCTCCTGTATTGAAGGAAAAGAAATCTGTTAGATTATCCGATAATTTAGCAATATTTGTAGTTTGGGTTGTACCTGTCTCTGCTAAAAGAGGTGCAAAGTGTGCCTGTAAATTACCTGAAGCATTAGACTGGATATCAGCTACAATTAGTCCTATTGCTGAGTTAACAACCTTACGGTAACTAAGGCGTCCCTGCTCGATCATTTGACCGTCGTTATCCGGATCAGCTACCATTGTAGTTCCTCCAAGCCTTTCATAAATTGTTGCTTTAACGATTGGTTTCGTTTCATCATCGCTGCTACATGAAAGCAAAGCGGTAGATGTAACCAGCAGCAGGCTAAATGTAATTTTTGAATAAAATTTCATAATAAAAGTATTTAAGGTTAATTGAATAATTGGTTGATTTTTTTAGAAAGCTTGTAACTCGTGCTATTTTGATCCACTGGACAAACTTCTTGCGAAGCCAAGTTTGCGGGCAGAATATATCGCTTAGCCTGATAAGGCCTTTTAGACATCAGCTCATCAAATACTTTCTTGGAACTGGTAATGTTATTATTATGAAAATACACCACGACGTTTCTTTTCACAATGATAGAATCTGATGTAAGGCCTTTTATAGTCCTCAAATCAGAACAGATTTGTTTTGCCTGTAGCGAATCAATGTCAGACATAAAATCAATTCTGCTTACCTGCAAATTAGGAGTATCATAAACAGCAGGTTTCGCAGTTATAATATGAAATAGTAAAACTGCTATTAGCAATACAAAGACTCCGCTCACAATAAAAATAGCTCTCCTGATCTTTTTATGTAGTTTCATGGTTGTTAGGTTTTAGATTGTTTACGCTTATTTTGCATGTATGGTTTTAAAAATTTCTTTATTTCTATTAATTTAGAATTGTTTTAAACACCAAGAAATAAACGTTCTATAGAAGTGTAGTCGCGTTAAAGTCTGAAAAAGCGGTGATAAACCTGAACAATGATTAGGAGTAGCTATGCCGTAATCATTTTCTTATGTTACATCACAAAGGTTTGCTAATTGGGAAAATGTTACAGGTTTAAGGTCTAGATAAACCAGATCGACATTTAGATAAGTCGATGATGAAGATTATATAAATTTAAAATAAAGATGAAGGTTAGGCTTAAATTACAGTAAGATCTTTAGATGCCAAAACTTTAGCAAATTGACAGAAACATTTTATGAAAAAGAAAGTCATAAAATTGAGCTTTGCCACTTGAAAAATTATATATTTGCTTTTATTAATCGTTCCCAAAGTTCCTATACATCTCTGACGTACAAACTCTTAACTTGTTTGTAATGTTTATCGATATTATGTTTAAATCTGTACCATATTTGTACCTCGCCCTTTGCGAAGGCTTGTAAATACTGGAAAGTTAATTTCTGCATCGGAAATTAATTCCGATGCAGCAAGCAGTTTTATCGTTTAAATCATTAATTTTGTACTGATTATAACGCTCTTGCAAGTCGTTAATGTGTCGCAATTAGTTTTGTGGCAAATTCGGTGCAATGCTCTTTTAAAAAGTTGAAAACATCAATAAATATGCAGGTTTCCTAACTTAGGTTCGATTCCCGGCGATTCCACGAAGACGGTTTAAGGCACACTTTTCAAAGTTGCCAAAAACACACAAAACGTCTCCAAAAATATTTTAAGCCTATAAATTTTCATATTTGTAGGCTTTTTTATTTCTGTCCAAATTTTCAACAACGCACAAAAATTGTTCTGTTGCATTTGTCAAATAAATGGGTTTAACTTATACACTTAATTCTGAATCATAGTATAATCGATCTAAACACTACCCTTTTCATAATCTCTTCTGGATTTCTATAGCTTAATGTAAAAATCAGCCCCTCAAGAAAAATAGATTTCAAACAGCAATGATCTTTGATATTAGATATGTATACCATAAAAGGAAAAGTTGCTATTGGACACAACAGAATCAAAAGTACATCAAGCCAATATATTATAGCAAATATGTGTAATTTTATCATACATCTAAACGAATTGTACGATATATTATAAAACCAAAAATGAATAAAAGAATAAAATTGATTTTCTTAATACTCATATTGACACTCAACTTTTCTTGTTTCCAAAAAAAATCAACTAAAAAGGAAACAAACAAGTCAGAATTGGTAGCGACTTCAAAAATCGACACATTGAAATTTACCTCAGGCATACGTGCAATCTTTCAAGACAGTAAAGGTAATTATTGGTTTGGAAGTCATAATGAAGGTGTAAGTATTTATAACGGAGTATCATTTGAATACTTTACAACCAATGACGGCTTATCAGACAATCAAATCCGTTCAATCCAGGAAGACAATAACGGCAAAATTTGGATTGGAACTTCAAAAGGAGTAAATGTTTATGACAAAGAAAAGCTTGTCACTTATTCATCAAATTTTAATAACCCAAAATATGAATGGAATAAAACCAATGGGGATTTATGGTTTTATGCAGACGAAGAAGGCGGAATAAGTCGTTTTGACGGAAAGAATATGAACTATCTAATTTTTCCAATACCTAAAAATGAAAACCAAAATAATTCTTATGGCGTAACAGACATATCAACAGAACATAACGGTAAAGTTTGGATTGCAACCTATGCAGCACTATTTAATTATGATGGTAAAACAGTAACTGTTTTTGATCATAAAACCTTAAAACTTAAAGACAATGAGACTTTGCACATAAGAAGTGTATTAGCAGATTCAAAAGGGCGAATTTGGATAGGAAATAACGGAATTGGAGTATTATTAAAAGAAGAAGATTCCATAACTCATTTCTCTAAAGAACAAGGAAAATTCATCTCAATAAATGAGTTTGAAGCGAACACTAAAACGCAACAATTTGCAAAAAATACAGGGTTGCAATCAGTCTTTGTCATTGAAGAAGATTCAAAAGGAAACATCTGGTTTGGAGATCGAGATTCTGGAGCTTGGAAATATGACGGCAAAGCGTTGACGAACTATAAAATTGACCCAAAATTGAACTCTCAAATGATTTGGAGCATTTATGAAGACCAAAATAAAAACTTGCTTTTTGGAATGGCAGAAGGTTGTGTTTATAAATTCAACGGAAAGACATTTGATAAGCAATTTTAAAAACACAAACTAACAACATTAATTTGCCTAAATGGCTGGATTTCTGCTAAATTCAAGTTCATTTCTCCGATTGCACATTAGTGCAGAGTTAAAGATTTGCACTTCGATTACCGGCACTTTTCATGCTTTTAAACTTTAGTGGTTATTTTAGTGAGCAGAAATTGAGATGGACTTAAAAAATTAAATGACTTCAGTAACGTTTTTGAAGTTACCAAACTCGTTTTTGGACAGGAGATACCTTATTTTAGATCTAAATTTGAAATATACTGCCTAAAGAATAATTTATTTAGGACAACAACAACCTTTCGCTTTAGATATCTATTAAATTATGAAATGAACGTTTAAAGTCTATTCTTAAATGCGGAAGAAAACAAAATGTAGTCTTCGTCTTTTTTTGTGATGAATCCCCAAAGCTCTAGAAATAAACCTCACTCCACTTGGAGTAAACAAGATTAGGAATATTTAAAATAAAAAAAAACTCTTCAGTTTCCTGAAGAGTTTTCAAAGTGGTGGGCGATGAGGGATTCGAACCCCCGACCCTCTCGGTGTAAACGAGATGCTCTGAACCAACTGAGCTAATCGCCCTTTTTTTGCAATCCCGAAGCGTTGTTTGTTTCAGTATTACGGGTGCAAATATACGCTTAGTATTTGTATTTGCAAGCCTTTTGCGAAAAAAATTATTGTTTTTTTATATCCTTTAAAATAGCCCTGTCTGTATGATTAATTATTTCAAATATAACAGGTTCATTTTTAGCAGTTATGGTCTCAATAACATAAATCTTCCCTCCACCCGGATTTAGCTTATTGCTTTTAGAAAAATCTACATTTCCGTTCTCAAGGCTATTTTTTATATCTTCCATAGTTACCCATTTCTCATTTATTTTAGCCTGAGCTTCCTTAGAAATGGTTAAACCTTTAGTCTTAAAATCTTTTAAAACCCTACAATTTGGCAGGTAACAAAAGTCTTGTCCTCGTTTATTAAATATAAAAGCTACAAGAAAAAAACCAAGTGTCAGTCCAAAGATATAATATGCTATTCTGTGTTTTAATTTCATTTTATAGAGATTTTAATCCTGAAGTTTTCTTCTTTTTCTTTCTGCACTAATAAGGTTTAGTTCACGGCTAGTTTGTCCGGCAACGGATGTATTCTCCTCTGCCCTCCTTATCAAGTATGGCATAACATCCCTAACGGGACCAAAAGGAAGATATTTTGCAACATGATAACCATGAGCAGCCAGATTAAAGCTGATATTATCACTCATACCATAAAGTTGACCAAAAAATACTTTTTCATCATTAGCGCGAATGCCTTTCTGCTTCATAAGTTCAATCAACTTATACGAACTTTCTTCATTGTGTGTGCCTGCAAAAATGGCCATAGAATCAATATGATCAACCATATATTTTATACAGTTATCATAATTGATATCTGTTGCCTCTTTTGATTCACATATAGGGGTTGAATAACCCATTTCTTCAGCACGCTTATTCTCTTTCTCCATATAAGCTCCCCTTACAACCTTCATACCTATATGAAAGCCTTCAGCTTTAGCCTGCTCGTGTAATTTCTTTAAATAATCCAGCCTGTCCCAACGATACATTTGAAGCGTATTATAAACAATAGCTTTGTTCTTGTTGTATTTACGCATCATATCAGCCACAAGGTCATCTGCAGCATCCTGCATCCAACTCTCTTCAGCATCAATAAGAAGTGCAACATCATTATCATGAGCCGTTTTACATACAATTTCAAAACGCTCTACCACCCTCTTCCATTCAGTTGTTTCCTCTGCTGTAAAAGCTTTTCTTTCACCAAGTTTTACCCAAAGATCAAATCTTCCGAAACCTGTAGGCTTGAATACTGCAAAAGGAATTGCAGCTCTTTCTTTAGCAAACTCAATAGTTTTTAAAGTCTTCTCTAAAGCTTTATCAAATTCAGACTCATCCTCTTTCGCTTCTACTGAATAATCAAGTACAGAAGAAACTCCTTTAGTAAACATTTTATCTACTACCGGAAGACAGTCTTCTTCAGTAGTGCCACCACAAAAGTGATCAAAAACTGTAGCCCTTATAAGCCCCTCTACCGGTAAATGAAGGTTTAGTGCAAAGTTTGTCACCGCTGTACCTATCCTCACCAATGGTTGGGAAGCTATCATTTTAAATAGAAAATAAGCCCTGTCAAGTTCAGTGTCACTTTTTAATGCAAATGCATCGGCAGTATTATTGAAGATTTTTTCCATTGTGTTTAAAAAATTTGTGCAAATATAAAGACTGTTCAAGAATTTAAAGTATTAATTGCCTTATTTTGCTTTTTCTTTAATGTAATTTTATGGAAGCCATCAAAACATCCTCTTATACTATATATTTTAACGAGTACTGCTATACCTATTTGCAGGAGGTTTTATTACCCGAAAATTATTCCACTTTATTTGTCCTGGCCGACACAAATACCTCACAATATTGTCTGCCAAATTTTTTAGCGCAGGTAGCAACCGAGCTACCAATCGAAATTATTGAAATAGAAGCCGGGGAGATTAATAAATCCATCGAGACCTGTATTGAAGTATGGCATGCGCTTACTGAACTTGGCGCTGACAGAAAAAGCATAGTAATTAATCTTGGAGGTGGTGTAGTTACCGATTTAGGTGGGTTTGTTGCTTCAACATTTAAAAGAGGTATGGATTTTATTAACGTTCCTACTTCCCTTTTAGCAATGGTTGATGCTTCAGTTGGAGGTAAAACCGGTGTAGACTTGGGGATATTAAAAAATCAGATAGGCATTATCAATAACCCTACAGCTGTACTCATTGATATCAATTTTCTTGACACCTTACCTTCCAATCAAATGCGGTCAGGTCTTGCTGAAATGCTAAAACATGGGCTGATAGCCGACAAAAATTACTGGACGCAATTCTTTGATCTGAACAATCTGACTACTGATGATTTAGGCCAATTAATACATGAATCAATACTAATAAAGAATAATATAGTTGAGCAGGATCCTAAAGAGAAAGGAATTCGTAAAGCGCTCAATTTCGGACATACAATCGGACATGCTATTGAATCTTATTTTTTAGAAAACTCTGCTAAAGAGCCTCTTCTACATGGTGAAGCCATTGCTATAGGAATGATTATAGAAGCATATCTTTCATTGCAACAAAATCTAATTTCTATTAATGACTATATCGAAGTAAAAACTGTTATTGAAAACATTTTTGAGAAGGTTGATTTTAACGAAAACGATATAGCAGAAATCATTAAATTACTGGTACATGATAAAAAAAATGTATCCGGAGAGGTTCAATTTGTTCTTTTGGATAAAATTGGAAAAACAGTAATCAACAAAACGGCTGAAAACTCTTTGATTGTCAAGGCCTTCGCAGACTATAAAACCTAACATTTTTTTAAGAGATTTGTTTTTAAATACGAATTAATATTTTTTACATTTGCCCTGATGAAAATGAACCAAAGCATGTTTTCCCTTTTTGGGACCATCAGTAAATTAAAGGCTTTTGCACAGGCAAACAGTACTGTATTTGCTGTTCGCAGAATTGCGGACATGTTTGTATTTCATTCCGGAATTACCTGTCGTGAAAAGCTACAGATTATGTATGCGAATATAAGAGTTTGAAAATCAGATTATAATCTTAGGAATAAATCTTATTTTTATAATCAAAACATCCATTAATTTTCAAATGAACACAAAATATTACGACCTTATAAATCAAACTTTTTACTTCCCACAGGAAGAATTCACTCTTAATAAAGACAATCTTCAGTTTCATAATATTGACTTAATGAAACTTGTTGAGCAATACGGCACACCTCTTAAATTCACATATCTTCCTGCAATCTCTAATAATATCCGTAAAGCAAAAGGATGGTTTAGAAATGCAATGGAGAAAAACAAATATGAGGGTAAATATTACTATTGTTATTGTACAAAAAGCTCTCACTTTGAATATATCATGGATGAGGCTTTCAAGAACAACATTCATATTGAGACATCTGCTGCATTCGACGTAAATATTGTTGAAAAGCTTCTTGAAAAAGGAAAAATCAACAAGAATACCTATGTGATCTGTAATGGATTCAAAAGAGACCAGTATATAGAAAACATTGCAAGGCTAATCAATAACGGACACAGCCGAACCATCCCTATTATTGATAACTACGAAGAACTTGATCTTTTACAGGAACAAATCAACGGCAAGTTCAAAATAGGTATTCGTATTGCGGCTGAAGAAGAACCTAAATTTGAGTTCTATACATCTCGTCTTGGAATTGGTTACAAAAACATACTCCCTTTTTACAGAAAACAGATACATGAAAATAAAAAAGTAGAGCTTAAAATGCTTCACTTCTTTATCAATACAGGGATTAGAGATACTTCATACTACTGGAACGAGTTGGTAAAATGTCTTAAGGTTTATGTTAATCTTAAAAAAGAATGCCCTACCCTTGACAGTCTTAACATAGGTGGAGGATTCCCAATCAAAAATTCACTGGCTTTCGAATACGATTACCAGTATATGATTGATGAAATCCTTAATCAAATCAAGATTGCATGCGACGATGCAGAAGTTCCTGTACCTAATATCTACACAGAATTCGGTTCGTTTACAGTTGGCGAAAGTGGAGGGGCTATTTATCAGGTTCTATACCAAAAACAACAAAATGACAGGGAAAAATGGAATATGATTGATTCATCATTCATCACTACCCTTCCGGATACCTGGGCGATAAATAAACGTTTCATAATGCTTGCCATTAATAGATGGAATGATCAGTATGAAAGGGTTTTATTAGGCGGACTAACTTGCGACAGTGATGACTATTACAACTCGGAGCAAAACATGAATGCCATTTACCTGCCTAAATACAATAAAGAAAAACCATTATATATTGGATTCTTCAACACAGGTGCTTATCAGGAAACAATTGGTGGCTATGGAGGATTACACCACTGCCTTATTCCGCAACCTAAACATATCCTTATAGACAGGGACGAAAACGGAATATTAGCAACAGAAGTATTCTCAGAGCAACAACAGGCTGAAGAAGTACTATCTATATTAGGTTATAACAGAGAAAAGAAATAATACTTGAATTTAAATACAACAAACAATGAGCAAAGGACCAATTAGCCAGTTTATTGAAAAGTACTATCTGCACTTTAATAGTGCTGCGCTTGTAGATGCCGCTAAAGGCTATGAAAAACAGCTACAGGATGGTGCCCAGATGATGGTGACGCTTGCGGGCGCTATGAGTACGGCAGAACTTGGGAAAATTTTCGCCGAAATGATTCGTCAGGATAAAGTACAGATAATTTCATGTACAGGAGCTAACCTTGAAGAAGATATAATGAACCTTGTAGCTCACTCTCACTATGAGCGTGTTCCTAATTACAGAGACCTAACGCCTCAGCAGGAATGGGATCTTTTAGAAAGAGGGCTTAATCGTGTTACCGATACTTGTATTCCTGAACACGAAGCTTTCCGCCGTCTCCAAAAACACATCCATAAGATATGGAAAGATGCTGACGAAAAAGGAGAGCGTTATTTTCCACATGAATTCATGTATAAAATGCTGCTTTCAGGTGTTTTAGAAGAATATTATGAAATTGACCTAAAAGATAGCTGGATGTATGCTGCAGCTGAGAAAAATTTACCTATTATTGTACCAGGCTGGGAAGACAGTACAATGGGTAACATCTTCGCTTCATACGTAATTAAAGGTGAACTAAAAGCATCTACAATGAAGTCTGGTATTGAATATATGACATTCCTTGCTGACTGGTACACAAAGAACAGCAGTAAAGGTGTTGGTTTCTTCCAGATTGGTGGAGGTATTGCCGGAGATTTCCCTATCTGTGTTGTTCCTATGCTTTATCAGGATATGGAAATGCATGATGTTCCATTCTGGAGTTATTTCTGTCAGATATCTGATTCAACAACCAGTTATGGTTCTTATTCAGGTGCTGTACCGAATGAAAAGATTACATGGGGTAAACTTGATATAAATACCCCTAAATTTATAATTGAATCTGATGCAACTATTGTTGCCCCACTAATTTTTGCTTACTTATTAGATTTATAATAGATTTATGAAAAGAGTTATAGTTGACTATGCCAAGCTAACTAATGAAATTCTTACCCTTTTGGTTGAGAAGTTTCCTGATGGTTATGATGATTCTAACACCATTCGTTTTAAAAATGCCAAAAATGAAACTATTGAGGCTGTAGAGGTAAGAACTGAGGATACTATATATCTTGTGAAAGTTAGTACTAAACTTGCTGACAGGATTGAAAATTATGATGATGACGATATTGATGACACTGCTGATGATATCGACACATTAAAAGACCTTGAAATTGGCGACGATGACGACGCTGATGACGATGCAAGTTCAAAAAAATCCCGTAAAAAAAGTAGTTCTGTCAAAGCTGATGGAGATGAAGAAAATGAAGACGACGAGGACGATGATGAAGAGGACGACGATGATGACGATGATGAAGATCGTGATTATGACGACGACGAAGATGACGAAGATGAGGAGGATTAATTTATCGCTTCAATAATTTATATAAAGAACTCTTAACAGAGTTCTTTTTTTGTTTGTAATATCTTACTTTTATAAAAAGAAACCAAAAATGAAATATACTATAACATCATTAGCTTTAATCCTTTTACTTTTGACTTCCTGTCAGCAAAAAGGGGAAAAAACTGAAACTGAAAAAGCAGTTGAAGAAGTTGTTAATAATGATTCTGCTAGCGAAAATTTACCCGAAAATGAGGAAATGTGTTTTATGCAGATTGTCTCTAAAGATACTTTGATGCTTACTGTTCTAAAAAATGGAGATAAAATATCTGGTACATACAAATCTACTCCTTATGAAAAAGACAAAAAAACAATTGTTTTTAGAGGAAGTATGAAAGACAATACTGTTACCGCTGTAGGTACTGCTATAGGTGAAGGCAAATCTGTTCGCGAGGAAATAGTTTTCACTATAGAAGATAACAAAGCAGGTGTAAAATTTGGGGAAATGATCAAAGGAGATGACGATGTATATCGTTATAAAAACTTAAAATCAACTACACCATTGTATATTAACAAAATTAATTGCCCATAAAAAAAGCCGCTTAGCGGCTTTTTTTATAAATATCTTTCCTTAAATATCTTTATATGATGACTTTGATGACCTATCAGCAAGAATCCAAAAGCCCTTACCGAGACCCTGTAACCTGAAGCTGTTCCTTTTCTCAGTAAATCCTCAGAGCTAAAGGATTTAAACATCATAATATTTGCATGGCGCAATGCTGACATTTCTGTAAGCAGTTCATTAATACTCCTTTCCGATCCATGTGCTGCATTACCATATGAAGTCTCATCGAATCCAGGGAGTTCTGTTTCATCAGCTCTGGCAAAACGTAATGCCCTGTAGGCAAATATCCTTTCAGTATCTATAAGATGCTGAAGAATATCTTTAATAGTCCACTTCCCTTCTGCATATCTGTAATCGTATTTGTCCATAGGAATCTCTCTGACAAAATGCACCAGATTATGAACGCTAATTTCGAGTTCTTCAAAAAGATTATACTCATCATTTACCAGCTTGATATATAATTCCTGATAAGGAGCATATTCATGTGGTGTAATATCACTTATTTTCATTTGTTACGCAGAATTCCTGCTGGCATTTATGTTCCCAAATAAGGAACGTGTTACTATTTTTTCGTAAATCTCAAGCAAAGTATCATCAGCATTGTTCTTTTTAATACCTCTAATTTTATTTAAGGCATACTGCTGTATGGTTAGCAAAGGTAATACAATATGTTCTCTGAGTTTTATGGATGCTTTGCCATCCGGATAATTATCCATCAACTCATCGTATCCTGATATTTTTAATAACAGACGTTTTGTTTCTAAAAACTCATCGTAAATGATTTGCCAGAATTCACCAAACTCAGGATCCTCTTTCATATAAGCTGTAAGAGGGAAGAAAGATTTTGACAACGACATCATACTGTTTTCCAAAAGTGTCCTGAAAAACAAAGAGTCGCTATACAATTGCTGTACTTTTTCCCATTGCCCATTTTTCTCATACTGTCCCAAGGCATATCCTACTCCATAAAAACCGGGTACATTTTGTTTTAGCTGACTCCATGATCCAACAAATGGAATTGCCCTCAATTCAGAGAAATCCAAAGTAGCTGATTTACTTCTTTTTGAAGGTCGACTCCCTATGTTGGTTTTCGCATAATAATTTAGGGTACTCATCTGATCCAGATATGATAAAAATTTAGGGTGGTTTTTAAAATCAGTATACTTCTCATATCCCAACAGCGATAAATGATCAATCAATTCACGCTGCTCTTGGGTAAATTGTTTTTTCTCTTTATTAAATACGCCATTAGTTATACCAGCACTTAATAAATTTTCAAGATTGAAACGACAAGTATCAAGTGTACCAAAATTAGAACTAATGGTTTGCCCCTGAATAGTTATTTGAATCTCATTATTTTCAATAGTCGCTCCCTGTGAAGCATAATATTTATGAGTTTTACCTCCTCCTCTTGCCGGTGGTCCTCCTCTGCCATCAAAGAAAACAACTTTAACATCATGCTCGCGTGCCATTGCCGTCAGGTTCTCTTTTGCTCTGTAAATACTCCAGTTAGCCATTAAGTAGCCGCCATCTTTAGTACCATCAGAGAATCCTAACATTATAGTTTGTTTATTTGCCCTGTTTTTCAGGTGTTTTGCATAAACTTCATTTTCATAAAGAAGTTTCATTACAGCATCCGCATCTTTAAGATCATCTACAGTTTCAAAAAGCGGAACGATATCAACCGGCGGATTTTCAAAACCTACAAGCCTAAATAGCGTTAAAAGCTCCAAAACATTAAGCGCACTCTCATTATTACTTATGATATATCTGTTGGTTCCCTGAGGACCATTGTTTTCTTGTATGTTTTTTATAGCCAGAATAGATTCAAGTGTTTTTATCGTATCCTCATTTTCAAAAAATGAAGGCTCAATTTTTCCTTTCAGCTTACCTAATAATTCGATCTTAGCTTTCTCGTCCAGACTCTTATAATCTGAAGCTTCAGTATTTTCTTTTACCAAATAATTTATTACATCACTAAATACTGCATCATGAATTCTGCTATTCTGACGAATATCCAGAGATGCAAAATGAAATCCAAAAAGATTAACCTTATTAATAAGCCCATCAATTTCATCAGCATAAAGCGCCTGATGTTCATTAACCACTAAATCCCTAACCTCATTAAGAGCAAGTTTCAGTTCCTCCAGAGTTATATACAATTCCCCTTCAGAATAAAATACTGATCGGTATAGCTTCAATTCCATATCTGTAATCATTGCTTCAACCCCGGGAAAAGTCAGTTTTCGTTTTAATTTTCGAATATCACCATAATAACATTTAAGAATAGATGTCCTTAATCTATCAGCAACCTTAAGTGTAATCTCAGTAGTAACAAAAGGGTTACCATCACGGTCACCACCCGGCCAGAATCCAAAAGATAATACCGGATGCCTTAATGCTCCCTCACGATAAACGGATTGTTGTACAAACGATGACATTTCGCCCGCAGCGTGATAAAACACATTCTCAAGATACCAGATAAGGCTAACTGCTTCATCGTATGGTGTTGGTTTCTCTTTTTTAATAAAAGGAGTCTTTCCTAATTGTGACAACAAGTCTTTTATCTCAGGAAGATTGTTATTCTTTATTGCTAAAGTCAGATCGGTAATAATACCAAGCACTGATCCGGGATAGAATTGAGTTGGATGAGCTGTAAGGACTGCTCTTACCTGAAAATCATCCAGAAAATCACGTAATTCATGCATTAACCCCTGACTTTCGGCTTTTTCCCTGCTATAACGCAATGAACCACTTCCTTCAAGATTATTCATTTTTGTAAAAGCTGCATCCTCAATCGCGTCGAATAATACGATTTGACGCTCAACATACTGAATAAAACGGAACATCATACCTATCCTTTCCTTTTCAGTTGTGCCCGGCATATACTTTTCGGCAAACTCATTAAAAATCTGCTCAGGGCTTTGCTCATTCTTAAAACCGTCATCACACATTTCCGAAAACAACGGAAGTAAACTACCGGTATTATCTATAGCCTGAAAAGGTAAAGTCATGAATATACTATTGAATATCTGATATTTGAGCTGTACTTGCTCATTAAAGCGCTCCAGCAATGTAGAAGGATACATATATAAATGTTTTTTGGTAGTTCAATTTAATAAAAAACCCCCATGTAGTAAAACATGAGGGTTTAAAATTTTGATAAAAATCCTTACAGATCTTTAAATATTGTATGCATAAGTCTTTTCTTATCATTGATGCTCTCTTCAAGAGATATCATAGTTTCAGTTCTGTAAACACCTTCAATATCATCAATCATGAAGATTACTTCTTTAGCGTGTTTAGTGTCTTTAGCTCTAATCTTACAGAAGATATTGAACTTACCTGTAGTAACATGAGCTACAGTAACAAAAGGTATCTCATTGATTCTTTCAAGTACGAATTTAGTTTGTGAAGTATTATGAAGGAATACACCAACATACGCAATGAATGAATAACCTAACTTCTCATAATCAAGAGTTAGCGATGACCCCATGATAATACCTGCATCTTCCATTTTCTTAACCCTTACATGGACAGTTCCGGCAGAGATTAATAGTTTTTTTGCAATATCAGTAAACGGAACCCTTGTGTTGTCAATCAGCATATCCAGAATCTGATGGTCAACTTCATCTAAACGAAATTTGCTCATAAATGTGTCTTTTTAAAGGTTAAAATTGGTTTCTCTTATTCTAATTTTTAAAACCTGTTATTAAAAAATTCATTTATAAGGATTTTTTCTACTTTATTTCCAGTCCGTTAACAAATTTTCTTGTCTTACCAACTGTAAAATCCGCTTTATTTCCAATAATTGGCATTTTATTAAGCTCTGAATCTGAAAATTCTTCGTCTAAAACGTCAAATTCTTCGTGACCCCTAAAACCATCCAAATTACCTATTTCGCTAATTATAGCTTGAAAAATTACAGAATTCTCAAATAGAACTTCCTTATATTGTGATGCAAAATTCGTTATTTTTTCTTTATTTTCATAATTTATCTTAACATTTTTGTAGATGATGTCATAAAAAATAATCTTATTTTGAGGAATATTGAAATATTCTGTTTTTTTGTTAACAACTATAACGTTTTCGTAAATAGCATTAAATCCTGATAATAATGCAAAAAAGATATATTTACGAGATTCTTCTCTTTCATAGTCATTTTGATAATGACCTGCTTCAAATAGCACCGTAGGAGTTCCTAATGACTGAAACATATCACCTATACAGTTGATATTGAATGAATCATCAAATCTACCTACCTGCCCGGGAATATATTGTTGCAATGTTTCATTCATTGCTGCAATAACATTTATAGCTTTTTGTCGGCATTCATTTATATCACGCTCATCATTATAAGAAGGAGCTAAAAAAGAGACTGTAGCAGGCAGCGGCGTATCTCCAACCCCAAATATGGTACGCTGATCATGCATATTATAACAATAATCAGGTTTAAAAGACTCAAAAGTCTGACGCAGTATCTTGCTTTCGGGCTGGGTAAGATTCAATGAATCTCTATTAAGATCTACATCAACTGCATTAGCTCTTGTATAAAGTCGCGCACCATCAGGGTTGAGTATTGGAATAATCAAGAAGGTAAAAGTATTTTTAAGCTCTTTAGCCAAACCAGAATCTCCTTTAACAAGATTGAGGAAATCAAAAATAGCTTTAGTGGTTGTCGATTCATTGCCATGCATCTGAGACCACATATACAATTTAGTTTTTCCGCTACCTGCCTTGATACTGTATATAGGTTCGCCCAATACTGAATACCCTAAAACATCTAATTCAAAAATTTCTTTTAGTTCTTCAAGAATTGGCTGTATGTGTGTATTTGTAATATAACGACCTGATAATCGCTCTTCTTTAAATTGCCTGTGTAATTGCAGTAAATCCATTATGTTTTATTTGATTACAAAAGTAAATATCTTAAACTTTACAATTGTAAACTCGTTATTGTTTACAATTGTGAATGATTTTAACAATTTACACACTTGTTAAACATGTATTACATAAAACTGTATATTAAAATATTTTATATCAATTATTTAAGTAAATTAATCTAAACTTTTAATGTAAGTATTTCATTTAATTTATTGATTGCTTGTAAGTGATTTGAATTGTTTACATTTGTAATATCACAATCTTTTTAAAATAAGTTACAATGGTAAACACCGATGACTTTATAAAACGACTTGAAATAATACTGGATTATTATAATCTTTCAGCTTCTGTATTTGCAGATAAAATGGGTGTACAACGTTCAGGACTCTCCCATCTTATGTCCGGTCGAAATAAACCAAGCTTAGATTTTGTGATGAAAATAATTGAGAATTTTCCTGAAGTTGATTTCTATTGGCTAATGAATGGCGACGGCGATTTTCCAAAAAATGAAGAAACAAAAGATACAAAACCTGAAGGGCCTGTACCTATTTCACCCGCTACTTCTCTTTTTGAAACTAATAATCAGGGAGCATTTGATTTATTTTCTTCTGAAGAAGTTCCGGTCAAAGAAAACAAAACAGAACCCGACTTGTTTTCTTCTTCATCTCAAAAACAAACAGAAACAATAAGACCGACAGATTCCAGTGCAATAGAAAGAATAGTAGTGTTTTATAAAAATGGAACTTTTAAAAACTATAACCCTGAAAATTAAAAAACCCCGATAGCTTTATAAAAAGCTGACCGGGGCCATTAACCAATAAAACAAACACAAATTATCTTTAATTCGATAATCCCCTCTTCCCGGGGAAATGATATTCAATATATACTTTATTGGCAATAAGTTATTTTCCTTATTCTCTTACTGTAAAGATACAACTAGTTGATGTTAAATAAATTAAATAGTTAGTTAAACTATTCTTAATCATTTTTATAGCTATTCTGTGGTACATATCCTAACACACCTTTATAATTAGACTCTAAGACCTTAAAATCTTCTTCTTTATCCCCTGTCAGGTAATATGGTGCTGCAATTTTAACTTCTTTCCTGCTATAGTCAAAAGCTACCGCTACAACAGGCACATCAGCTTTCAGAGCAATATAATAGAAACCCGTTTTCCATTCTGTTACTTTTTTCCTGGTTCCCTCTGGCGCGATTGCCAGCCTGAATATTTCACGCTCCTTAAAAATGGCCGCTATAGCATCTACTTTATTCTCATTTTTCTGCCTGTCGAGTGGCGCGCCTCCCATCCATTTAAAATAAGCCCCGAAGGGAAACTTAAATAACTCTTTTTTAGCAACAAAATGCATCTCCTGATCTATGCTTCCCCTTGAAAATACCCCAACAGCAAAATCAATCCAGCTTGTATGAGGAGCAACTATAATAACGCATTTTTTAATTTCCGGATTCATCCAACCTTTTATATGCCAACCCAGTAACTTAAAAAAGATAAATTGATATATTTTTTTCATAATCTTCTAAAAACACAGCAGTAAAAATAACATATATTTACAAATACAAACGAACTAAGCAATATGACCTTACAAGAGAAGCTAAATCAGTTTGAAAAAGATGGATTTCAGGTAATTGATTCTATATATAGTAGTAACGAAATAAACAATCTATTAAATATAATTAACAACGCAGATACCACTTCGGATACTTTTAGAAAATCAACAAATCTGTTTGCCATCAGGCAATTTTTAAAAGAAGTACCGGATACATTACCTATAATCTTTAACGATAAGCTTACTGCAATTATAAATACACTGGGAAAAAACTATTTTTCAGTTAAATCAATTTATTTCGACAAACCAGGAGATTCCAATTGGTTTGTTGCTTATCATCAAGATCTTACAATTTCAGTAGACAATAAAACTGATATAGAAGGCTTTGGTCCTTGGACAGTCAAACAAAATCAGTTTGCAGTTCAGCCTCCGATAGATATTCTTGAAAACATCTTTACAATACGAATTCATCTTGATGATACCAATGAAGAAAATGGTGCGCTAAAGGTTATTCCTGAGTCACATAAAAAAAAGATATACAGGCCTGAAACCATTGATTGGAATACAGAAACAGAAGTTAGCTGCAGTGTGTCAAAAGGAGGAATAATGCTTATGAAGCCTCTTCTTCTACACAGTTCCGGCAGAACTGTAAATGATTTGAGGAGGAGGGTAATACATATAGAATTCAGCAACATAGAATTGCCTGAAAATATAAAATGGTCAGAAAGAATTAATTTCTCTAATATAGAACTCCATGTTTAAAAAGCTGCTCAGCTATTTCATTCCTGTAAATATTTATAAAAAGAATTCAGCCATTAGCCAAAAACTTGAAGTTACCTATAATAATGGGCAGTTGGTTCTGGACTCAAAAAACACTAACTATTCCTACGGCAGCCTTCAGCGTATTTTACGTAAAGGCCTTGACTATATAGGATTTGAAAGAATAAGAGGGTTTAACAATATAATTGTACTCGGTGTGGCCGGAGGGAGTGTAATAAAAACCCTTGCTGAGGAAATAAAATTCCATGGCAAAATTACCGGAGTTGAGATCGATCCTGCAGCAATTGAAATCGCTAACAAGTACTTTGGTCTTGATAAAATAGAAAATCTGGAAATCGTTATTGATGATGCCTTTGAATTTGTTTTAAAGACAAAAGAAAAATATGATCTCATAATTATTGATATCTTTCAGGATACCCAGATGCCCAACTTTTTGTTTGAAGAATTCTTTATAGACAGAATTAATTTTCTACTTAATGTAAATGGATTTATATTATTTAATACCATGACACTAACGCAAAAAGATTTCGACAGGAATTTAACCTATCGCTCTCGTTTCAGTAGTAAATATTCTGTGAGAATGTACCCAAAAGTAGAGACACATAATGAGTTGTTTACGATAAAGAAATTAGGGTAATCCACATTCTGTTTTCAGCCTCAGTCGCTGTTGAATACTGTGCGACTGAGACTGAAAACTGATTAAAGCATCCTTTTTGCCTTTTCTAAATCCTCAGGAGTATCAATACCGATACCGACATGACTGGTTTCAACCATTTTTATTTTCTTACCATATTCAAGGTAGCGAAGCTGTTCCAGTTTTTCTGAAGCTTCAAGTGTTTGCATTGGCAGATTGTAAAAATCCATCAGAGCGTGTTTTCTAAAAGCATAAATACCAATATGCTTATAATACCTCACACCTGCTTCCTTATCCCTGGGATATGGGATTACAGAACGTGAGAAATACAATGCGAATTTTTTCTGGTCGACAATAACCTTCACGTTGTTAGGATTTTCAATATCATCCCAATCGGTTATATGCATCATTACCGACGCCAGGTCAATCTCATGAGCCGTGTCGCCCTTAAAAACCTCGAGTACATCGGCCAATGGCTCTTTATTGATAAAAGGCTCATCTCCCTGAACGTTAACAACGATGTCAACATCAAGATTTTCAACAGCTTCTGCAATACGGTCGCTTCCGCTTTCGTGCTCTTTGATGCTCATTATGGCTTTTCCTCCATTGGATACTATTTCCTGATAAATAATATCAGAATCAGTAACAACAAACACATCATCAAACAGTCCTGTACCCAGCGCCGCCTGATAGGTTCTTGTAATTACGGTTTTTCCGCCAAGGTCCTGCATCAGTTTAGCAGGAAAACGGGTTGAGGCATATCGTGCAGGTATAACAGCTATGATTTTCATATAGTATATTTATTCTTCAAAATAATCGTCTTTAAATCCAATAAGATATAATTTATCCTTCGCCCTTGTAACTGCGGTATACAGCCAACGGATGTAATCTGTCGTAATGCCTTCAGGCAAATATGGCTGTTCTATAAAAACAGTATTCCACTGCCCTCCCTGCGATTTATGACAGGTAATTGCATAAGAGAACTTAACCTGTAAAGCATTAAAGTGCGGATTATTCTTCACCTTCATGAACTTTTTATATTGGGGCTCTCCCTCATAATCTTTCATCACTTCCTGATACAGGCGATTCGAATCTTCATAAGACAAGGAAGCTGCTTCCGTTTCAATAGTATCAAGTAACAAATAGGTTTCGATCGGAATTTGGTTAGGATAATCCACCATTCTGATCTTTACCCTGGCAAATTTGAATCCGTACAACTCCTCAATCCTGAATATTTCCAGTATTTCAATAATATCACCGTTGGCAATAAAACCTGCTTCACTCTTTTCGTCAAGCCAAAAATAGTTATTCTTCACTACCATCAGGAAATCTCCTGTAGAAAGTTCACTCTCACGGGACAAAATACGGGAACGAATCTGCTGATTGTATTGGTTAGCCCTTTTATTGGAACGTACTATAAACGCTGTATCTTCTATACTGTAATTACTGTAGGCATAATTAATGGCATCCTGAATATCATAGCCATCTACAAGTCGTATTATATCTTTAAATCCACGTAGCTTAAACTGAAAAGTATCGGCAAAAGCCGATTTAAGTACTTCACGAAGTTCTGTAGCATTATAAAGAATTCCCGAATTTTCTTCCTGACGCATTACTTCATCGAGTTCAATATATTGAACATCCTTAAAATAATGTATAGAAAGTGTATCAATATCGAGTGCCGGACTAATGTCTGAATTCACAGGTGGCAACTGCGCAGTATCTCCAATTAATAATAACTTACAATTCTTACCGGAGTATACATAAGACATAAGATCATCGAGCAATGAACCATTCTCATACATTTTGGTTTCCTGCATAGTATCTGAAATCATGGAAGCCTCGTCAACAATAAAAATAGTATTGGTAAACTTATTGGGCTGCATTGTAAAACCGACTGCTCCACCACTACCCTTTTTTGGAAAATAAATTCGTTTATGTATGGTAAAAGCCGGTTTATTGGAATAATTGGCAATTACTTTTGCAGCACGGCCTGTAGGTGCAAGCAGGACATATTTTTTACTGGCTTCAGCCAAATGATTTACTATAGTTGAAATTATAGTAGTCTTACCTGTACCTGCATATCCTTTTAGTACAAAAATTTCTTCATTATTGTTGTTAGTAACAAATTCGGCCGCTTTCTGCAGAAAAATATCCTGTTTTATTGTTGGTTCAAACGGAAATCGCTGGCGCAGAAGTTTATAAAAAGAAGCGGAATTCATTAAAAAAAGAAAGGATTATATTTATTAGCCCAAAGATAACATGAAATTAACGAGTAACCTGTCCTAAACCAAAAAAGAATGTAAATTTGCACTGAAACCTCCTTAAACAATGAACAACACCATAACTTCCAAGAATTACAAAAAGCTGTCACTACTAGTGTCAGCACATGGAATATCATTTTGTTGTTTTGACACGCTTAACAGGGTGGTAACGCATTGCATATCAGAGACATTTTCTAAATACTCACCCCTTGAAGAAGAACTATGGAAAGTATTTGTAAATAATCCTATACTTACCAATGAGTATGATGAGATAGTTGTACTACACAGTAATAACTTTAATACATTCGTGCCGGCTGCAATATTTGACCCAAATTACCCCGGCAGCTATCTGCAATATAATACAAAGGTTTTTGACACCGATTTTTTTGCTGTAGATGATTTGGATAGCTATGAATTACATAATGTTTATGTTCCCATGATGAATGTAAACAACTTTTTAATAGATCAGTTTGGTGCGTTTGAATATAAAAATGCCAACAGTGTCCTGGTTTCAAAATTACTGGACGCATCAAAAAACATTGATGACAAACTGATATTTGTTCACTTTCAGGAAAATCATTTTGAAATAGTTGTTGTACGTAATCAAAAGCTATTGCTTTATAATTCTTTTGAATATAAAACACCCGAAGATTTCCTTTATTTCTTATTGTTTACAATGGAGCAATTATTCTTAAATCCGGAAACAGCTAAAGTAGCTTTATTGGGTAAAGTAGAAGAAAATGATGCCAACTATTCTATTGCTTATACGTATATAAGACATTTGGCTTTATTCAATACGCAGCCATTACAACAAAAATGGAACAGAAACAAAGAAGAATCACTACAACACTTTATACTATTTAACTCATGAGGATCATTTCAGGAAAATATAAAGGCAGAAGGATAACCGCCCCAAAAAACCTTCCGGTACGTCCCACGACAGATATGTCTAAAGAATCGTTATTCAATATTCTTAATAACCATTTTGATTTTGACGGACTAAAAGTTCTTGATCTTTTTTCAGGCACCGGTAATATTAGCTATGAGTTTGCTTCAAGAGGAGCGACCGACGTTACATCTGTAGATGGCGATTTTGGTTGCGTAAAATTTATAAAACAAACTAGTGCAGAATTTGAATTTGATATTACAGCTGTAAAAAGCGATGTAATAAAGTTCCTAAAGGTATGTAAATCTTCTTATGATATTATTTTTGCCGATCCTCCTTATGATATGGATCAGGCATTGTTTGAAGAAATCGTTACTCTTGTTCTGGATAACGAATTGTTACAGCAGGATGGTATGATGATTATTGAACATTCAAAATACACTAAACTCAATCATATGATGAATTTTTCTTTCCAGAAAAATTATGGAGGCTCTGTATTTTCATTTTTTGAATTTGATGAAGAAATAGAAGACGATATCGTTGGCGATGATGAGGATAATGCTTAATTTTCCTGCAAAAATTTTGCTAATAAATTATTTTTCTATTTAATGAAAAAAATATTTTTACTGGTTGTTTTACTGGTAGTTACTTTATCGCAAGCTCAAACTTATTTTAAATTTAACGCTCCTACAACTTTACTTGGTGCTCCTCAAATTGGTGTTGAGACAAGTCTGGGGAAAAAATTTACTTTTCAGGGCGATGTTTTAGGTTCATACTGGGAGTCTTTAAATGGTGCACCGTTTAAAACTGTAATGGTTTTTGCTGAACTCCGTTATCATTTTTCTGAAAACTATAAAGGTGTTTATGTAGGAGGACATATGGGGGGCTCAAAGTATGAACTCCAAAAATGGAATTACTGGAATACAGATGCTTATCAAACAGGGGAAGCTGTTTTTTGGGGAGTTACTTTAGGTTATCAGTTCAAAGTCAGCGACAAATGGATGATTGACATGTTTATAGGTGGTGGAAACCAACAATCTCATTATGAAGGAAGACTCCTTTCGACCGGAGAACGTTATGAGCATTCCGGTTATAACAAAAGTGGTGAATGGCTTCCTTACCGTGGAGGAATAATGTTTTGTTACAAGTTGTAACAAAAAAATAAAAAATAGCAGGCCTATAAGCCGGATTCTGTAACCCCGCCCTAAAGCGGGGTTTCTTATCATTTATCTAGTCTCTTCATTACTGAGAGAGATCAATCTGCCTACCCCCCGGCATCGGACGAGCCGCCCTTAATTGCCGGTATACATGGCATTTCACCGCATAGAGTTTACCTGGTTTCACTACAGCATTACCTGTACATACTTTCTGCTGCACTTGTCCTCCCCCGCCGAAACGGAGTGACGGGAATTACCCGCTATGCTGCCCTATGGTGTCCGGACTTTCCTCTCCCCGCCTGAGCGGGCAGCGATAAGACGGCCTGCGGCTGCAAAAGTAGTATTTTCATTCGTACTTCAAAAATTACTTGATTTATAATACAAGATTAAGTTTTAACGTAGTATTCAGAATGCGAGAAAATGTTTAACATTTCATTGGCTGGGGTAAAAAAGCTAAAGCAGTAATTTTAAGTTGATAAAACAAACTAACTTAAATAACAACATTATGGACCAGCAAATGTATCATTATGCCACGGTATCAAAGGCATTACAGGAATTAAACGATAAAGGTTATACTACCGATTTTAACCTTGAAGAAGATCGTATAAAAAAACATAGCGATGATTTTGAAATACAACACATCTATCGTTACGAAGGTGAAAGTGATCCAGGAGATGAGGCTACTGTTTATGGAATAAAAGCTAAAAGTGGTGAAAAAGGAGTATTTGTTGCAAGTCCAGGAGCATATACTGAGAACGGAGCTGCAAAAATATTGCTGGATATGTCTATCAAAGGAAGATCTGAACAATAGAAACAGCCATGAACAGGCTTCAGAAAAAACTTGAAAAAATAGGAAAAGACCCTATAATAACAGCAAAAGCTGTTGGTCTTCGCTATTCTTTAAACTCTGAAATAGGATACTACAGAAAAAGAAAAGGTAATGGCTTTAGCTATATAAATGAAACTGGCCAAACCATAAAAGACATAGATATCCTTGACAGGATAAAAAAACTTGTTATTCCTCCTGCATGGGAACATGTTTGGATATCACCTTTCGACAACGGGCACCTTCAGGTTACAGGAACAGACGCAAAAGGCAGAAAGCAATACAGGTATCACCCCAACTGGAATAAAATTCGTAATCAGTCTAAATTTTTTAGATTAAGAAGATTTGCTAATGCTTTACCTAAAATACGTGAGCAAGTTGATAAAGACTTAAACCGTAATGGACTTCCCTATGAAAAAGTAATTGCTTTGGTTGTACGTCTTATCGAAATGACTAATATACGTATAGGCAATGATGCGTATAAAAAACTATATGGTTCATTTGGCCTTACCACATTAAGGGATAAACATGTAAAATTTGATGGTGCCACGGTGTGGTTCGAATTCATTGGTAAAAAAGGTATTAAACACAAAATAAAACTGCAGAGCCGTAAAATGGCAAATCTTGTAAAAAAATGCAAGGACATTCCTGGCCAGGAATTATTTCAATATTATGACGCTAACAACCATAGGCATACTATTGGTTCGGCAGATGTAAATAATTACATAAAGAATATAACAGGTGAAGATTTTACAGCTAAAGATTTCAGAGCCTGGGCAGGCAGCCTGAATGCACTATGCGCCTTTCATGAAGTAGGTAAATTTACAACGGAAACCGATTGTAAACGAAAAATTGTAGCCGTATTGGATTCAGTCGCTGAAAAACTAGGCAATACACGTACCGTTTGTAAAAAATATTATGTTCACCCTACTGTCATTGCATCTTATGAAAAAGGTTCAATATGGAATTACAAACCTGATAGTAAAAATGATGAATTTAACTCACAGGAAAAAGCATTATTAAAACTTCTTACACACGAAGACATCGCTGAGGTACTAGCATAAACCTTTTTTCATATTTTTACTGTAATTTCTTACTCCAAAAAACAATGAAAAAATTACTGGTTTCTTTACTTATTGTACTTGCAGCTGATATTCTTCATGCACAATATAACGATCCAAATTTCCCAAAGCCCACATCAGGATATGGTTCAGATGGTGTTCACACAGTAGATGTGATTTCTATAGTAAATCTAAACTTCCCGGGACATCCTATAAAAATTTACCATCCGCAAGATATAAGTACACCTGTACCAACTATTTTTTATAGCCATGCCTATGGTGGAACCGATCCCGATAATATTATTGGCGTACTCGAATTTATAGCAAAAAAAGGATATGCAGTAGTATTTGTTCCCTATCCTACCACAACAGATGTTACAGTGGAAGAACGTTACGGTCAGCTAATTGCAGGTTTCCGTAAAGCTGTTCAATTATATCCGGATATTTTAAATACTCAAAAAGTTGGATTTTTAGGCCATTCTTTTGGAGGCGCCGCATCTTTTGGTATTGCACATGAATGTTTTACTGTTGATGGCTGGGGTGAAAACGGAAGGTTTATTTATGCTTTGGCTCAATGGTATGCCTATAATTTAACTCCTGACGATCTTAACGATTTCCCTGAAAATACAAAAGTACTTGTAGAAGTATTCAATGATGATACCACTAATGACCATAGAATGGCTATCGACATTTTTAATCATATAAGTGTTTCTACAGAAGAAAAAGATTTTCTTTTAGTACCATCTTCCACAGTAAATGGCTATACCTATTCAGCGATTCATAATATGCCTAATACATCCGCTGCATTTGACGCTTTGGATTACTATGCATATTATCGTTTTATTGATGCGATAAGTGATTATACTTTCAATGGAAATATAACAGGTAAAGACATGGCTTTAGGAAATGGAAGTGCTGCACAACTTACTATGCCGGATGGCATGGCAAACTTACAGCAATTTGAAAACCCTCAGGCAGTAATTGATCAAAGTAATTACGAATTCAAATGTTCAGATGATCTTAATCCGAGAATTGAATATTGCGAAAGTGTTATGAGCATCCCATCATACGAGTTTTCGGTTCAACTATTTCCTAATCCAATCAGTGATTTTCTATTTATAGAAACACAAAATTCCGATAAAATGGAAGTGGTACTTTATGACACTCTCGGACATGAAACCGGAATTTATAAAGCAAACGAAAATGCTATAAAAATAGATTTGAGCCACTTAGCCGGTGGAATATATTTCGCTGAAATAAATGGCAAAAAAGAAAAAATTATTAAGCTATAATAGTAGTGTTCCCACTTTAAAAATTTTATATTTGTAACTCTTTACAGCCTATGGAACAGTTTATAGTATCAGCCCGTAAATACCGCCCGCAAACCTTTAAGGATGTTGTTGGGCAACAGGCTATTACTAATACGCTGCTTAATGCCATAGACAGCAATCACCTTGCACAGGCTTTATTATTTACCGGTCCGCGTGGTGTTGGAAAGACTACTTGTGCACGCATACTTGCCAGAAAGATTAATCAGGAAGGGTACGATGATCCGTATGAAGACTTCGCTTTTAATGTTTTTGAACTTGATGCCGCTTCAAACAACTCTGTAGATGACATCCGAAATCTAATTGATCAGGTTCGTATACCACCTCAGACAGGAAAATATAAAGTATACATTATCGATGAGGTTCACATGCTTTCACAGGCAGCTTTCAATGCGTTTCTAAAAACACTTGAAGAGCCACCAAGGCATGCGATATTTATCCTGGCAACTACCGAAAAACATAAAATCATACCAACGATTCTATCCCGTTGTCAGATATTTGATTTTAAAAGAATAACAGTAAAGGATGCCAAAGAACATCTGGCAGAAGTTGCCCGTAGCCAGGGTATAACTTTTGAAGATGATGCACTCCATATCATTGCTCAAAAAGCTGACGGCGCGATGCGTGATGCCCTTTCTATTTTTGACAGGGTAGTAAGCTATTGCGGTACAAATCTTACACGCCAGGCTGTAACCGAAAACCTAAACGTACTGGATTATGAGTACTATATAAAGGTAACTGATCTGATTCTCGAAAATCGAATTCCTGAATTATTGCTGACTTATAATGAAATATTGGCAAAAGGTTTTGATGGTCATCACTTTGTAGCCGGTTTAGCCTCACATTTCCGTGATTTAATGGTTTGCCAGAATCCTGCAACCCTTATCCTCCTTGAGGCAGGAGAAGTTGCTCAAAACCTTTACAAAGAACAATCTCAGAAAGCTTCTCAAGATTTTCTGTTTAAGGCTATCGATATTGCTAATGATTGTGATCTTAAATACAAAGCAAGTCAAAATCAAAGATTACTTGTTGAGCTTTGCCTAATGCAGCTTGCCTCCATCACATTTGATGGAGAAAAAAAAAAGCTGACCAATTTATAATTCCTCCTCATTATTTTAAAGATAATGCTCCGGCACTTGTTAAAGTATCGGTACAGGAAACCATTGTACAAACTGATAGTGTTAGAGTTGAGTCTGTAGATGTAACAACAGAGATCAGTCCTGCACCTATAACTCCCCTGCCGGCTGCTAAGCTGGAAGTTGAAGCACCCGAGATAGTTAAGCCTCCTGTACCAAAAATTACTGATGATGGTACTCCTAAAGTATCTGCTTTTTCATTATCCGGTCTTAAGCAAAAAAAAGAATTACAGGAGAGCCAAAGAAACATGGTCAGGAACACTGACGATTTGCCTCGTGAAGCGTTTAACGAGACGGATATGCGTTTGCAATGGAACAAATTTGCTCAACGATTAAGCGATTCGGGACAAAAGATTTTATCTACGTATATGCAGATGAATGACCCTGTACTCGATGGAACCACCATAAGACTCGAATTACCTAATGAAGGCTCTAAGGTAGACTTTGACAGCGGTAAGCACGAACTTTTGGGTTATTTACGTGGCAAACTTCATAACCATGACATTACTATTGAAGTGCATGTAAATGAAGTTACTTCTTCTAAACATGCTTTTACCCCACTTGAAAAGTTCGAGAAGCTAAAATCAATAAACCCAGCAGTTGAAACACTTAGAAAAATGTTTGACCTTGATATTTAACATATGAGATTATTAATACTCTTACTACTGTTAAGCTTTAAATCTTTTAGCCAAAATCAAAAGAAACACAGTTACTTTCTTAATGAGAAGGGAGAAACAATAACGCAAAACAAATTTCATGATCAATCAAAAACAGGGAAATACACCTGGACTGATTATGAAACTAAAGATTCTGTAAACATTAGGCTTATCTATAGGGAATCTTATGGCAGAATTGATACGATACAAAAAAGACATCTCTTAAAAGTCTTAAAACAAGTAACAGGTATTACTGTAAATAAAAATCAAACAATTGTTATAAATTTTTCATTCCTGAAGGATATTCCAAATCAAAAACGTTGTATAGATTTTTACACTTCTCAAAAATCATATAGAAACTTTTTTAAAGGGAAAGAACAATTCGCTCAATTTTATATAACAGAAATAGGGTTTAAATATCCTAAAAAGTTTGTTTTTGAAGACAAAAATGATGAGATAAGAAAAATGCTCTTTCCTTATGGTGATTACTGCAATTACATAATTATTAAACCTGATGGCAGGTTTTACAAACAAATGGGAGAGCATCGTCAGGATGTAATACCACAAATAGCAAAATCAGACTGGTAAAATTTTATTAAGCATATAAAAGTTAACTGAACATTTCGCTAACTTTATAGTATACCCAAAATACTATTATATGCTTGTAGACAAACGTGTACCTATACGATATCTTTTCAACCTTGTTAAATATGAAATGCTTATAGTGTTTATACTTACCTTAGGTATTCATTTTATAACTGAGCATATATACGACTATCTTCCGGAAATGCCACTTACAATAGCAACATTTTTAGGTACCGCTATTTCAGTATTATTGTCTTTCAAAATGAGTCAGTCGTATGACCGTTGGTGGGAAGCACGTAAAATATGGGGTGCCATCGTAAACGACTCCCGTAGTCTTGTGCTACAGCTTCAGGCATTCGTGAAAGATAACGATCGAGAAACCATTAAAAGAATCGGTTACCGTCAAATTGCCTGGTGCTATTGTCTTGGACGGTCGTTACGTGGACTTAATGCATTGGAAAATTGCGAAGAATTTTTATCAGAACAAGAGATAAACAGGGTAAATACACATAAAAATAAAACTCTTGCAATCCTTCAACTTAATGTAGAAGATATTCGTACTATCAGAAATGAAAATAAGTTAAGTGATTTCGAGCATATTCAGCTGAATAATACCTGTGTACGCTTTTCAGATAGTATGGGAGCTGCAGAAAGAATAAACTCAACCGTATTTCCTACAACGTACAGGATGTTCCTTCATTTTACGATTTACCTGTTCGTAATCATACTTTCTATAGCATTAAAAGGAGTTACATTATTATATGAACTCCCTTTACTAATGCTTCTGTCTTTAGTATTCTTTATGCTTGAAAAAACTGCTTATTATTTACAGGATCCTTTTAGGAACAGACCAAGTGACATTTCTGTTACTGCTATAGCACGAAATATAGAGATTAATATCAGACAACTACTTCACGAAGATGATGTACCTGATCCAATAACGAAAGATGAGTTCTATATAATGTAGTTATATAACTTACTTTATATCTTATATCGTCCCATAATACATTGCCTTAACGATACCGTCAGAAAGACCTATCTTAGGAACATAGATATTACGCGCACCACTCCATTTCATAGCATTAAGATAAATGCGTACAGCATAAATGATAACGTCAGCACGGTCAGGATTCAGTGCCAATTCAGCAATACGTTGTTCGTAGCTTAAACCATTAAGGAATTGATACTGACTATTTACATAGAAATAAGAAAGTGGTTTTTCCTGTTGTTTACCTGACATCTTGAACAGTTTATTAATATTTCCTCCCGAACCGATAAGGGTTATGGTTTCATAAGGTTCACATACCGTTTTAATCCATTTCTCAATTTCAAGCCAGACCACGTCATTTACCATATTGTTCAACAGGCGAACAGTACCGTTCTTGAATGATTTTGATGCTACGATCTTACCGTTGGCAAACAATGAAAATTCAGTACTACCACCACCTACATCAACATACAAATATGTTTGATCCGTTTTAACCAAATGATGCAAGTCAGTATTAGCAATAATAGCTGCCTCTTTTTTTCCGTCAATAATATCAATCTTGATACCTGATTCTGCTTCTATTAAATCAGCTACTTCCTTACCATTATAAGCTTCACGCATTGCAGATGTTGCACAGGCCATGTATTTCTCAACTTTATGAACTTTCATAAGGAGCTTATAGGCTTTCATAGCATCAACCATACGCTCTATATTCTCATCAGTAATCTCACCAACTGTAAAAGCATCCTGCCCCAAACGTATAGGCACCCTTACTAATGAGCTTTTATTAAATTGCGGCGCTGCACCTTCCTGCTCTACAATATTGGAAATAAGTAGCCTCATGGCATTTGAGCCAATATCTATAGCAGCATATTTTTTTATAGTAATCATTCCTTTAATCCTAACTAACGCAGTGCGGAAGCTTTTTTATTTAATATGTTCGTAAATCACATCCATCTTATTCCTGTAATAATTATAGGTTTCAAGCTGAGCCCGGAAAGGCTTTTCATCAGGTCGTTTCCTATATTTATTTTCCAGATTTTCTGAATGTAGCCTTGCTTTAACATTAGCTTTCCATCCTATATTGAAAGTATCAATTAGCTCAGCCTTAATATCTTCATCATAAATTGGACAAGTTACTTCTACCCTAGCATCAAGATTTCGCGTCATGAAATCTGCTGATGAAATAAACACTTCAGGATCACCACAATTGGCAAAAATATAGCATCTGGTATGTTCGAGATAATTATCTACAATGCTTATCGCTTCGATATTTTCACTCATGCCCGGAATGCCCGGTATAAGACAACAAATACCTCTTATTATCAACTGTATTTTAACGCCTTCCCTACTTGCTTCATAAAGCTTATCAATCATCTTATAGTCAGTAAGGCTATTCATTTTCAATTTAATATAGGCTTCCTTACCTGCAATAGCGTTTAATATTTCCCTGTCTATAAGCTTATAGAATTTAGTCCTGGTGTAATGTGGCGACACGAACAGATGCTTATATCTGTGCACTCGATAGTTAACCTCAAAAAATTCGAAAATACGCTGAACCTCTCTAAGTATATGCTGATGACTTGTAAACAAGGTCACATCAGTATAAACTTTAGCTGTAGATTCATTAAAGTTACCGGTAGATATAAAACCGTAACGTTTAATCTTATTGTTTTCCATGCGTTCTACAACGCATATCTTACTGTGTACTTTTAAACCTTTAACACCAAATATCAGATTAATGCCTTCTGTTTGCATCTGCTCAGCATACGATATATTACTTGCCTCATCAAAACGCGCCTGAAGCTCAATCTGAACAGTTACTTTTTTACCATTTTTTGCTGCATTAACAAGCGAACTTATAATTTGCGAATTCTTGGCAAGTCGGTATAAAGTAATACTTATTGATGTAACTTTCGGATCCAGCGCCGCCTCTCTTAAGAACTTAATCACATAGGCATATGATTGATATGGTGCATTTAAAAGATAATCCTTTTGTCTAATTCTATGCAGTATGCTTCCCTCAAGACTCAAACCCGGCACAGGTAAAGGTACATTTTGCTGATAAAGCAGATCCTGCCTCCCCATGTTAGGAAAATCCATATAATCACGCCTGTTATGATATCTTCCTCCCGGAATAATACTATCAGAAGAATCAATTTCCATTCGTGTAAGGAAGAAATCAAGGGTATCCTGTCCAATTGCCTGATCATACACAAAACGCACAGGCTCACCAATCCTTCTGTCTTTTACGCTCGTGGAAATCTTTTCCATAAGACTTTTACTCTGATCGCTATCAATTTCAAGCTGGGCGTCTCGGGTAATTTTAATCATGTGAGCCGAGATACTCTCATACTTGAATATATTAAAAATACTGTGTAAGTTGTAACGTATAACATCATCAAGCATAATGATATACTGTTTTTCGTTATTTGAAGGCAGTATAACGAACCTGTTTATAGTTTTAGGGATCTCTATAACAGCATATCTTATTTCACTTATAGGAATTTCAAGTCCTTCAATAGGCTTCGGCTTCATTACGAGTTTAACTGCAAGATAACCTGAAGTATCTTTCAGAAGAGGAAACTCATCAAGATCATTAAGAATGATGGTTACCAACTCCGGACTAACTTTCTGGATGAAGAAATCTTTTACAAATATTTCCTGCTCTTTGGTAAGTTGTGTTTCGCTTACCATAAAAATGTTTTCCTTCTCAAGCTCTTTTTCAATAACGCTGAGAATACGTAAGCTTTCCGATTGTTGTTCAATAACAATATCGGTAATTTCTGTAAGCAGTTTTTGAGCAGAAATACCACCCAATATCTTTTCACCTGTTTGTCCGGTAAGGCTTAACCTTCTTATGGCTGCATAACGCACCCTGAAAAATTCATCGAAATTATTAGAAAATATACCTAAAAACCTGAGCCTGTCAAGCAATGGAACTTTATCATCTCCTGCCTCTTGCAGTACTCTAGCGTTAAATGCAAGCCAACTTTTTTCTCTGTCAATGTATCGGTTTACCGGTGAGTGGTGAATCATGCTTTTTTAATTCTCTTGGAAATAATACTTTTTTTATTGTTCCCTTTTGTATATCCTTCCAGTCGTTTTCCTGAAAGGAAAGGGAAACAAAACCAGCAGTAGGTACATTATCTACAGCAAGGTTCCCAAAGGTATTAACAAAATTAGTAATAGCGTCGTTATGTCCAAAAAGAATTAAGTTATCAAATTGATTATTGCAGGTTTTAATTACTTTTTCCAGAGCTCTGGAATCAAAAGTATAAAGATCATCCTTAAAAATAATTGTATCTAAAGGTATGGAAAGGTTCTCTGCAAAAATATACGCTGTGTTTTTAGCACGTTTAGCCGTACTACTCCATACAATATATGTTTTTGGAAGATATCCCTCAACTTTAGATGCCACAAGATGTGCATCATTTATGCCTCTGTTAGAAAGAGGCCGGTCTTTATCCACCAAAGGAGTATCCCAGCTCGACTTAGCATGGCGGATTAAAATCAAGTTTTTCATAGAGTCAAGGTTTAAATAGTTATGTATCTATATATTAAATATCCGAATTATAACTACTCCTTTATCTATAAATTTTGTTAAATTTTAAGCACTGTCTCTTATGGTGCCAGTCTTTCAGTCTTCCAACTGTAATCAGGCAACAAACTGTATCGGATTCGGTCGTGTAATCTATTAGGCCTTCCCTGCCAAAACTCCATTTCAACAGGACGAACCAAATAGCCTCCCCAATGTAGCGGTCTCGGTATTTCTTTTCCCTGAAATTCGTGTTCAAGATCTTTAAGATTGCCTTCTAAAAATTCTCTTGAAGGGATTACCTGGCTTTGAGGGGATACTAAAGCACCCAGCCTGCTACCCTCCGGTCTGCTTTCAAAATAACCGTCAGAGATATTCTCAGAAACTTTCTCAGCCTTTCCTTTTATGATAACCTGACGTTCCATGCCTTCCCAAAAAAATGAAAGACAGATATTAGGATTTGCAGCTATTGCTTTTCCTTTTTCAGAATCATAATTAGTAAAGAAAATAAAACCTTCGTAGGTATATTGCTTTAGTAACACCACACGGCTTTTAGGGAATCCATCCAATCCAAAGGTCGAAACCGTCATGGCATTCACCTCTCCGGGCCCATCAAATTCCTCAACCTCAATAAACCATTTTTTGAAAAGATTAATCGGGTCTTCAGGGAGATTACCTTCTAAAAGTTCGCTCTTTTCATAAGAGCGGCGATAGTTACCTAAATCAGTCATTTTATTGGATGATTAGATTTTTTGATTTTTATGCAATACAAATTTATGGATAATCTTCTTCTAAGAATCGAATAATCGGGAATCTAATTAAACTCAAACACCTTACTATCATCTGCTAAATGTACATTCTCAAAAACAGTCTGTGCTTCTTCTTTAAAAGGCTCAATAGAACCGTATCTCGTAGAATAATGTCCCAAAATCAGGTGCTTTGCATTTGCTTTAACAGCAATCTCAGCAGCTTGTTTCGCTGTTGAATGCATTGTTTTCTCACAATACTGCTCATCAATATCCAGAAAAGTACTTTCATGATAAAGCACATCTACATCTCTTATAAGGGATACTATAGTTTCATCATATAAAGTATCAGAACAGAATGCATAACTCATTGGTGGATAAGGATCAAAAGTCAGCAATTCATTTGGTATAACCTTTCCGTCTTCGAGAGTCATATCACTGCCACTTTTCACTTTATTATAATAACAGGTTTCAATACCATACTCATTCACAGCATCAAGATTCAGCTTTCTGTCTCCGGTTTTTTCCTGAAACAAAAAACCATTAGTATAAACCCTGTGCTTTAAAGGAATAGTACTCACAATAACCTTATCATCTTCAAAAATCACTTCTGATTCTTTACTATCAAGTTCATGAAAATATAAATTGTAACTCGTCCATGAACCTGACGTTTTCAATAAAAGCAGTATAACCTCTTTTATACCTTTAGGTCCATATACATGAAGGTCATTCTGCCTTCCCAATAAGGAAAAGGTAGATATGAGCCCTATAAGACCATAAAAATGATCTCCATGTAAATGAGATATGAAAATGTGATTAATTCGTGAGAATTTAATCTTGTTTTTTCTCAACTGCACCTGTGTACCCTCACCACAATCTATAAGAAACATTCTGTTCTTCATTTCCAATACCTGAGAAGTAGGATTAGTAAGCGAACGTGGTGTAGCGGCATAACAGCCAAGTATAGTTAAATTCATTTTTTTAATTTCAAGTTTCAGGCTTTAAGTTGCCCAAACACTTAAAACCTGTAGTTTTTAAAAGCCGAGATCTCTTTCAATCTCTTCCATTTCAATTATGTCGTGAGCTTCCAGCAAAGTAGGAACAACTACCATTTCATCAGGAACATCAGAATACTCAATATCCGAAGCAACCATAACGAATGATTTCTTTGCTTTGCGGTGTTTGTTGGACAAAGGCAGGAAAGATAGCAAAACATCCAGACTTATTCCATTATCCTGACTCATATCAAGGATAATATTTTTTTCCTTGTAATTATTGTATTCAGCAGTTATTTTATCATGAAAGATTTTTACATCTCCCTGAGTATCTTTAATAATAACTGTATGTCCTTTTTCTTCTACTTTCATTTCTTTTGAGTTACTGAGTAGCTTAGGTTCTTAGTTACTAAGGTACAAAGTTGAATATAAATTTAAACAGCCTGGCTGTAAACTGTGACTGTGACCTGCCTTTGCCGGCAGGCGACTGAAAACTAAATTATTGCTTGATCTTAGAGGCTAAAAGATAAATAACAGCCATTCTTACTGCAACACCATTCTCAACCTGATCAAGAATCACTGATTGCTGTGAGTCAGCAACATCACTTGTAATCTCAACACCACGGTTTATTGGCCCCGGGTGCATGATTACTATTTCTTTATCCAATGAATCAAGTAAAGCTTTATCAACTCCATACTGCTGTGCATACTCACGTGTTGACGGGAAATAATTCACATCCAGTCTTTCATTCTGAACCCTTAGCATATTGGCTACATCAGCCCATTCTAATGCTTTACGAAGGTTTGGTTCAACTTTTACTCCAAGTGATTCAATATACTTCGGTATAAGCGTATTCGGCCCACAAACCTTAACTTCAGCACCCTGCATTTGTAGTGCGAATATATTAGAAAGAGCTACCCTTGAGTGAAGGATATCGCCAACGATAACAACTTTTTTACCTTCAACACCACCAAGCTTTTCACGGATTGTATAAGAATCAAGCAGACCCTGTGTTGGATGTTCGTGTGCACCATCTCCGGCATTCACTATGCTTGCATTAACATTTCTCGAAAGAAAGTGTGCAGCTCCCGGCTTTTCGTGACGCATAACCACCATATCCACTTTCATCGAAAGAATATTGTTTACAGTATCGATAAGCGTTTCACCTTTCTTAACCGAAGACTGAGCTGCCGAAAAGCTTATTACATCAGCAGAAAGCCTTTTTTGTGCCAGTTCAAAAGACAGTTTTGTTCGTGTACTGTTCTCAAAGAAAATATTAGCTATTGTAATATCCCTAAGTGAAGGTACTTTCTTTATTGGTCGGTTAATTACTTCTTTAAATTGATCGGCAGTTTCAAAAATAAGGTCAATATCGTTCTTGTTGATATATTTTATCCCTAATAAATGATTAACGCTTAATTCTTTCATTGTTGTTACTGTTGCAGTTAAGCCTTATATTAAATAAACACTGTCTTCCCCTTCATTTTCTTTCCAGGTCACTTTTACTTTTTCATCGTTGATAGCATCAACCTGGCGCCCACGATAATCAGGCTGTATTGGCAGATGACGGCTAAAACGACGATCAATCAGCACCAGCAATTCAATTTCTGACGGACGTCCGAATGATTGTATTGCTGTAAGCGCGGCACGTATACTGCGCCCCGTGTAAAGAACATCATCAATAAATACCACTTTTTTATTCTCAACAAGAAAATCTATCTCTGTCTTGTTTGCCTCAAGAGGCTTGTCTGAACGGCGAAAATCATCCCTGAAGAAAGTTATATCAAGAAAACCAAGCTGTATGCCTGACACGTTGTATTCTTCTTCCAAAAGCTGTTTTATTCGCTCAGCAAGAAAACGTCCGCGTGGCTGAAGACCAATAAGTACGGTATCTGAAAAATCAAGATGTTTTTCAATCAACTGGCAGGCCAAACGGTGTAGAATGATATTGACTTCTCTTGAAGTAAGCAATATTTTGTGGCTCATAATGCGGTATTGTGTTTGGATTGTAAAAGTAGGTAAAAAATGGATTTAGAAAAAATATGAAAGCAATAAATTAGACCAATCTTACTCCCTTTTACATCTTAATGTTTTTACAATTGATTCAATTTTAACAAAATTCGGTTTTTGCAGTGGTAACTTTAGATTAATAACCTAAAAAACAAAAAAATCATGCAAAGCAGAATATTTAAATTAGGATTCCTCGCATTGTTATTCGGTACTATGTTAACCAGCTGCGAGCTTGTAGGCGATATTTTCCAGGCCGGTATGGGTGTTGGAATTTTTATAGTAATCGCCGTAATTGTACTTATAATCTGGGTAATTAGCCGCTTCAGGAAATAATCGTTCTTTATTGGTAATAAAAAAACCCGTAGGCATTGCTTACGGGTTTTTTGTATATTAATTGTACATTTTCTTTCTCAGTTCCTGAATCTTCTCATCATCAAGATAATCATCGAATGTCATGTAACTGTCTATAACACCATTTGGAGTGATCTCAAGTACTCTGTTAGCAACAGTTTGTGCAAACTCGTGGTCATGCGTTGTAAACAATACCGAACCTTTAAAGTTTTTCAATGAGTTGTTGAACGCGGTGATCGACTCAAGGTCAAGGTGGTTTGTAGGCTCATCCAGCATAAGCACGTTAGCACGAAGCATCATCATACGCGAAAGCATACAACGTACTTTTTCACCTCCTGATAATACACGACCTGTTTTTAGTGCCTCTTCACCACTGAAGATCATCTTACCAAGGAATCCACGGATGTAAACTTCATCACGCTCTTCTTCTGTCTTAGCCCACTGACGAAGCCAGTCAACCAGTGTAAGGTCATTTTCAAAGAATTCGTGGTTATCAGCCGGAAGATATGATTGTATAGTAGTGATACCCCAGTCAAACGAACCGCTGTCCGGAGTCATGTTTCCATTTATAATTTCATAGAAAGCCGATGTAGCACGTGAATCTTTAGAGAATACCACGATCTTATCGCCTTTAGCCATGTTAAGGTCAACATTCTTAAATAATACCTCACCATCAATAGATGCGCTAAGGTCTTTTACGTTAAGAATCTGGTCACCTGCCTCACGCTCCTGATCGAAGATGATCGCAGGATATCTTCTGCTTGAAGGCTTGATATCATCAACCTTAAGTTTCTCAAGCATTTTTTTACGGCTTGTAGCCTGTTTCGACTTCGCAACGTTGGCAGAGAAACGCATAATGAACTCCTGAAGTTCTTTCTTCTTCTCATCAGCCTTTTTATTCTGCTGGGCACGTTGTCTTGCAGCAAGCTGACTCGACTCATACCAGAAGGTATAGTTACCTGAGAAGTGATTGATCTTACCGAAGTCGATATCTGATATATGTGTACACACAGCATCAAGGAAGTGACGGTCGTGCGATACAACGATTACTGTATTATCATAGTTTGCAAGGAAGTTCTCCAACCATGCGATAGTTTCAAAGTCAAGGTCATTGGTAGGCTCATCCATGATAAGTACGTCCGGGTTACCAAACAACGCCTGTGCCAATAGCACACGTACTTTAAGCTTACCATCCATCTCGCCCATTAATGTATAGTGGAATTCTTCACCTATACCTAAGTTAGAAAGCATTGATGCCGCATCAGAATCAGCATTCCACCCATTCATCTCTTCAAAAATAACCTGAAGCTCTCCTACTCTTTCACCATCTTTATCAGAAAAGTCAGGCTTAAGATAAATCTCGTCCATTTCTTTCTTAACCGCATAAAGGGTTTTGTTACCCATCATTACGGTTTCAAGCACGGTGTGCTCGTCAAACATATTGTGATTCTGGTTAAGTACCGACATACGTTTGCCAGGCTCAAGGTGTACGTGACCTGATGTAGGATCGATATCACCTGCCAATATTTTCAGGAAAGTAGATTTTCCTGCACCGTTAGCACCAATGATACCGTAGCAGTTGCCATGGGTAAAAGTTGTGTTTACTTCGTCAAACAATATACGCTTTCCGAACTGAACCGATAGATTTGAAACTGATAGCATTTTCTGAAAAATTTTTGCAAAAGTAGTGAAAAAAATTGGTTTTTAGGTTGTCGGTTGATGGTTACCGGATTTTAAATTTTACCTCTAATAACTTTTGCCTTTTGCCTAAAAACTTATACCTTCATTACTTAATCGGAATCCATATCTCCTCTTCCGAATCAGGATCGCCGTTTTTGTATTTAGGGCCAACTATTTCAAAATGCGGACGGTTGTCAAGTTCATAACCCGAAGCTGGCAGCCATTCTCCAAAAATATAGCTGAATACATCAAACCCATTCTTGTGTGACCCTTTATAATAAAACACAGCATACTGCCCTGCTGGAATTATAAAAACTCCCATCCCTTCTGGTACAGGGGCTGAGTCCTGAACTTCAATCGCTGCCCATTTTATGAATTGTGTATGCGGACTGAAAGGATTAAAAAAATCCTTACCATATACCTGTAGTGAATACATCTGCTCAGGATTGATTACACCGGTAATCGTTTTACGCTGCGGCATAAAACTGCTCCACAGTTCGAAGGTTTTGTTTTCGGCAAAGGTCATGGTAAGCCATTTGCCAATTAGTTTTTTGGATGGGATGGTTTGGATAGTTGGGGTCATAATTATGGTAACAGCCATTTTTGCCATTGTGGCCTTGCTGAAAATTTCCTGTAATAATAAGCAAAACTCCTGAATTGGTTTGGCAAAGGCAAATCATTCTGTTTTGCATATTCGGTATATTCTGAAACAGTTTTAACAGGCTTGCTTTTTCCTGATTCTAAATTGTAAACGACATAATCATATTTCGGACTTTCAGAAGAATCTTCATGTGATACAACTGCACACAGTTGATTCCCTTTTACAGCATAATTGTTAATCCTTAAGCTATTTGATATATTGTCTTTTACAGGATAAAAATAAACCATAAACCCATCAGCACAATACACATGCTGATCATAACCTACCGGCACTTGAACTGTCTCTCCAAATCCGTTATCCCTGCCGTACGAAAACCTGTAACACATCAAAACTATAAACAGAACGAATGCAACCGATGTCCAAAATTTTATCTTGTTCTTGTTGACAACTGAAAGAAAACCAGCTTTTGAAAATTTATTGACAATCAGTACAATTGAAAGCACAACAGCCGAATATACTAATGCTAATAATACTGAATGAATCACGGTTATTATAAATTCAAGACATGCTACAATCATTACTTATTCATTTGATACGTTGTAAGTTTTTTGATAAGTCCGTTTTCCATTTCGAAAACGTCACAAAAAACAGCATCCAGTAAGTCTCCATTCTTGAAATAACATTGCACAGCTCCTTCAGCAATCACAACATTGTTTTCTTCGGTCATTCTGCTAATTGTGATTTTTGGTAATCCTGTGAAAGCATCATTGGCAATTTCCTTATCAAAAGCTTCCTTACCCTGCAGATTGATGAATTGCGGCATATACCATATTACATCATCGGTAAGGGTTGAAAGTATAGTTTCATGGTCACCGGCATTAAAACCATCCATGTACTTTTGTACGGTTTGTTTGTTTTGAGTCATTTGTTTGTTGTTTGATGACATCAAATATACTCAAGAGCCATAAATTAAAACATATTTAAACATCATAAGTTTCATTCCCACTTTAACAATTCCTTACTCCTCACCTATATATAAAAACTGCTTAAAAATGAGTACCTTTGCGTTTTGCACAAAAATGCTATGTTAGATACTACTGAGACTATTGAAGTGTTAGGCGCCCGTGCGCACAACCTTAAAAATATTGATGTTACCATACCGCGTGAAAAACTTGTTGTGATTACCGGGCTTTCGGGTTCAGGGAAATCATCGCTGGCTTTTGACACCATTTATGCCGAAGGGCAGCGCCGCTACATCGAGACGTTTTCTGCCTATGCGCGTCAGTTCCTTGGCGGACTGGAACGTCCTGATGTAGATAAGATCGACGGCCTTAGTCCCGTTATTGCCATTGAGCAGAAAACAACCAGCAAGAGTCCGCGTTCTACTGTAGGTACCATTACAGAGATCTATGACTTCCTGCGTCTTCTTTATGCCCGTGGAGCAGATGCCTATAGCTACGTTACCGGTGAAAAGATGGTGAGCTACAGCGACGACCAGATAAAAGAACTTATCGTTGAGAAATTCAACGGTAAACGTATTACCATACTTGCCCCAATAGTCCGCACCCGTAAAGGGCATTACCGTGAACTTTTTGAGCAAATATCCAAACAGGGCTTCCTTAAAGTTCGTGTGGATGGCGAAATAAAAGATATCGAACCGGGAATGAAACTCGACCGTTACAAAAATCACGATATCGAAACGGTTATTGATCGTATGGCGGTTGATGCCTCTGCCGATACAGACAAACGCCTTACCGAAAGCATAAAAACAGCGATGTATCACGGTGAGGATGTAATGATGGTTATTGAGCACGACACCAATGAAGCACGATACTATAGCCGTAACCTGATGTGCCCTACCTCGGGTATCTCTTACCCTAATCCTGAACCGAATAATTTTTCGTTCAACTCCCCTAAAGGAGCTTGTCCGCATTGTAACGGTTTGGGAACTGTCAATGAGATTAACATAAAAAAGATCATACCTAACCCTAAACTTAGCGTTAAGCAGGGCGGTTTTGCGCCACTTGGCGAATATAAAAGCTCATGGATCTTCAAGCAGATTGAAGTAATCGGTGAGAAATTTGGTTTTAAGCTTACGGATCCTATCGAAAACATCTCTGAAGAAGCGATGGATATGATCATGAATGGTGGTAAGGAGAAATTTTCAATCAACTCAAAATCACTAGGTGTAAACCGTGAATACAAAATTGATTTCGAAGGTATTGCCAGCTTTATCAAAAGCCAATATGACGACAGCAACAGTTCGTCGCTAAAGCGTTGGGCCAAAGATTTCATGGACGAGGTAAACTGCCCTGTATGCCACGGCACACGACTACGACAGGAATCCCTGAACTTTAAAGTAAACGGACTGAACATTGCTGAGCTTTCTTCGATGGATATCTCAGACCTTGCCGAATGGTTTGAAGAACTTGACAATAACCTTTCTGAAAAACAGAAAGTGATTGCGATGGAAATTGTAAAAGAAATCAAGGCACGCCTTAGTTTCCTTGTTGACGTAGGATTGAACTACCTGTCGCTGAACCGTGGTTCTGGAACACTTTCAGGGGGTGAGGCACAGCGTATCAGGCTTGCAACACAGATTGGATCACAGCTTGTAGGAGTGCTTTATATCCTTGATGAACCGAGCATCGGACTTCACCAGCGTGATAACGAGAAGCTTATCAAATCTTTGGAATCATTACGTGATATCGGAAACTCGGTACTTGTGGTAGAACACGACAAAGACATGATTGAGCGTGCTGATTATGTAATTGACATCGGCCCTGCTGCAGGACGTTTCGGCGGACAGATTGTTAGTGAAGGCACTCCGGCAGAACTACTGAAAGAACATACGCTTACAGCAGCTTACCTTAACGGTGAGAAAGAAATAGCAGTTCCTAAAAAACGTCGTGAGGGCAATGGTAAAACCTTAAAACTTACCGGCGCAACAGGAAACAACCTTAAAAACGTTTCTATAGAAATTCCATTAGGAAAAATGATATGTGTTACAGGAGTTTCAGGAAGTGGTAAGTCGACACTAATCAACGGAACGCTATACCCTATCCTGAATGCACACTTCTTTAACGGCGTTAAAAAACCACAACCTTATAAGAAAATAGAAGGCCTTGAACATATCGACAAGGTTATTGATATAGACCAGTCACCTATCGGGCGTACACCAAGGTCTAACCCTGCAACCTATACAGATGTGTTCTCAGAAATACGATCACTGTTTACACAAACACCTGAGGCTATGATCCGTGGTTATAAACCTGGACGTTTCAGCTTTAACGTAAGCGGTGGCCGTTGTGAAACTTGTGAAGGATCAGGATTACGTGTTATTGAAATGAGCTTCCTGCCGGATGTATATGTAGAGTGCGAAACCTGTCAGGGCAAACGTTTTAACCGTGAAACGCTTGAAATACGTTACAAAGGAAAATCAATTTCGGATGTATTGGATATGACGGTTGACGAAGCCGTTCCATTCTTTGAAAACATACCTAAGATTTATAGAAAGATAAAAACCATACAGGATGTGGGGCTTGGCTATATTACGCTTGGACAGCAGAGTACTACCCTTTCTGGTGGTGAGGCACAGCGTATTAAACTGGCAACAGAGCTTTCAAAAAAGGATACAGGAAATACATTTTATATTCTTGATGAGCCTACAACGGGACTTCACTTTGAAGATATCCGTGTATTAATGGAGGTTATTAATAAACTTGTAGATAAAGGAAATACGGTACTAATTATTGAGCACAATCTTGACGTTATTAAACTGGCTGACTACATCATAGACATTGGTTATGAGGGTGGTAAAGGCGGAGGACAGCTTATTGCCAAAGGAACACCTGAGGAGGTAGCTAAAAACAAAAAAAGCTACACCGCGCATTTCCTGAAAAAAGAACTATCTTAGAAACCTGTTTTACTCATTATTTAGTTTAAAAAGCCATGAAAGAAAAGTTTGAAAACGACGACGAATGGATTAACGACAGCCTAAAGCAAAAATCCTGGCATGAGATAAGAAGTAATGACTCGTGGGTTATCTTTAAGATAATGGCAGAGTTTGTAAACGGTTACGAAACTATGGCCAGAATTGGTCCGTGTGTTTCGATATTCGGTTCTGCCAGGACAAAACCTGAAGATCCCTATTATCTTTTAGCTGAAGAGATTGCCTGCAAAGTATCTAATGCCGGTTATGGCGTTATTACCGGTGGTGGGCCCGGTATCATGGAAGCCGGTAACAAAGGTGCAAGCCAGGGTAGCAGCCCATCAGTGGGACTAAATATTGAACTTCCTTTTGAGCAGCACTTCAATCCTTATATCGACCACGACAAAAACGTAAATTTTGATTACTTTTTCGTAAGAAAGGTAATGTTTGTTAAGTATGCTCAGGCATTTGTGGTAATGCCCGGTGGTTTTGGTACACTCGACGAGATGTTCGAGGCACTAACCCTTATTCAGACTAAAAAGATTGCTAAATTTCCTATCATTCTTGTTGGATCTTCGTTTTGGGGAGGCTTGATGGACTGGATAAAAAACGTTTTGATTGAAAAACACCATAATGCTAATCCTGAAGACCTTAACCTTATAAAAGTTGTAGACACAGCTGAAGAAGTTGTAGAGATTATAGATAACTTTTACAAGAAATACAGCCTTAGTCCTAACTTTTAATATATTGCGCTATATATTTAACATCAGGCGAAGCAACCCTTCGCCTGATTTTACACCTACTATAAAAAGTTTAACGGGTAAATCTCTAAGTGCAATTGGAAATTAAAAGACATTTTTTTTTCATACTTCTACTGTTATGTTCGGTACAGCTACATTCACAGCATCTTGTCAGGATGTTTGCTGAAGTAGATACCGAAAAGCAGGTATTGGCAGTAAAACAAGAAATAACTTTTAATAATCAAACAAACGACACACTACACTCCGTCATTCTTAACGACTGGAATAATGCTTATTCAGCTAAAGACACCCCTTTAGCAAAGCGTTTTTCCGATGAATTTGTCAGAGCATTTCATTTAGCAAGTGATAATGATCGTGGTAATACGACCATACATTCTGTAAGCGATCAGTACAGCCTTAGTATTCCATGGCAAAGACCTGAAGGACATCCTGATTTGGTTGAGCTTCGTCTTAATTCACCTATCCTTCCGGGAAGGCAATTTAAAATTACAATTAACTACCACGTTAAGATTCCTGCTGACAGGTTTACACGCTATGGCTACAATGATAAAACAAAATCATTCATACTCAAAGACTGGTTTCTTACTCCTGCCCGTTTTGAAAACAATCAGTTTGCGCAATATAGCAATGAAAACCTTGACGACATTGCCAACGCAACGTCTGATTACTATATAAACCTTACAGTTCCAAAAAACTACTATCTCACCACTGATCTTAATGAACACGACAAATATGATAAGAAAGGTTTATGGGTATATGAACTTGAAGGGAATAACCGTTTAGGTTTCACCATTGCGTTAGATCAGTTTGACAGGTTTGAAGACTTTAAAACCGAAAACGCTACTGTAGTTTGTAATTTTTGGGATGGCCGTGTTACGGAAGTTCAAAAAAATACGATCATTAATCAGATAGCATTATTTACGCAGGATAAACTGGGTTCATATCCTTTTGAAAAAATAATGGTTACCCAAACTGATTACGACCGTAACCCTATGTATGGTATTAATCAGCTACCTGCGTTTATCAGCCCCTATCCTGACTCTTTTATTTTTGAGATCAAATTCCTTAAGACATATCTAAATAATTACCTGAAAAACACGTTAAAACTCGATCCGCGTAAGGACAACTGGATATATGATGCCATCCAGATTGAACTGATGATAAAGTACATTGAACAATACCACCCTGACAGAAAAATGATGGGCAAGCTGTCTAACTGGGGTATCTTAAAAGGGCATAAGATATTTAAAATGGATTTTAATGATCAGTATAGCTATGTTTATCTGCTTACAGCAAGGAAAAACCTCGATCAGCCAATAGGTGATCCTAAAAATACTTTCATAAAGTTCAATGAACAAATATCAGGAAAATACAGGGCTGGCCTAAGCATGTATTATCTGGACGATTACCTTGGCGAAAATATAGTTCCTGCTACACTCACTGATTTTTATAAAGTAAACCTGAGCAGCAGAGTTACAAACAGGAATGATTTTAAAAATATACTTAATAGCAAAACCACAAAAAATACCGATTGGTTTTTCGATACTGTTGTCGATACACGAGATATAATTGATTTTAAATTTAAGAATGTCGTAGAAGAAAAGGATTCACTTAAAATAACTATTAAAAACAGAAAAAATACAGAAGTCCCCGTATCTTTATATGGTCTTAAAAAAGGAAAAGTTGTTTTCAAACAATGGCTTGAGGGTATAAAGACCGATACTACTTTAACTGTAGCCAGACAGGATGCCGACAGGCTTGCTCTTAACTTTAATAATGAAATTCCGGAATTCAACAGGCGTAATAACTGGAAAAGACTGGATAAATTCTTCCCCAACAATAAACCTTTAAAATTTACTTTCTTCCAGGATATTGAAGATCCAAATTATAATCAGATATTTTACGTACCGAGCTTTGTATTTAATATATATGATGGATTCTCGCCGGGCTTACGCTTTCACAATAAATCATTACTTGACAAGCCATTTATCTTTGACATCGAACCAACCTACTCTATCAAAACCAATGAGCTTATAGGTTCGTTTTCATTATTATTTAATCAATACATCCGAAAAGGACAACTATACAGTATACGATATGCAGTAGGTAGTTCTAGATATCATTATGCTCCTGATGCCCGCTATTTGAAATTCAATCCATCGGTGCTTTTCCGTTTACGGGAAGACGATTATCGTGAGAATAAAAAACAGAGCATTTTAGTTAGACAGGTATTGGTTAACAGGGAAAAGTCTGCTTACATCGCCACTGATGAACAAAATGAAAACTATTCTGTATTTAATCTTCGATACAGCAGGTATGAATCTGAAATAATACGTCATTACAATTTTTTTACTGATCTTCAATTATCAGGATCTTTCGGAAAGGTTTCGGGAGAAATACAATACAGAAGGCTTTTTAATGATAACAGACGTATTAACCTGAGATTGTATGCCGGTGCATTTATATATCGCAGCACTGATTCTGAATTCTTTAGTTTCGGACTGGACAGGCCTACAGATTATATGTTTGACTATAGTCTCTACGGACGTTCAGAAACCACAGGATTGTTCAGTCAGCAATATGTTATAGCTGAAGGAGGTTTTAAATCAAAACTTGATAACCGATATGCTAATCAATGGATGACAACGGCTAACGCCAGTTTTAATATATGGAACTGGATTGAAGTGTATGGTGATGCAGGATTTATAAAGAGTCATTATACCGATGCTGAGTTTGTTTACGATAGTGGTGTACGCCTAAATATTCTTCCTGACTATTTTGAATTGTATTTTCCGATATATTCAAGTAATGGTTTTGAACCCGGATTAGGCAATTATGACCAAAAGATACGTTTTGTCGTAACCATAAGTCCAAGTACACTTGTAGGATTGTTTACCAGAAAATGGCTCTAAACACAAAATAGCCTCTAAAAATTACACAAAAAACATTTTTTATGTGTTTTTGATGAGATAAAAACATTCAAAACATACACATCGAAACTTTTATTATCAAAACTGAAATCATTTTTTTTTGATGTTATGCTACTATATCATTCTTTTAACTAAATTTGTACTTCCACTAAACCGGTTTTATGACAGATACAGAAACAAAAAAATCGATTTCATTTGAAGACTTCAAAACTGAAGTACTAAACGACTATAAGATTGCTGTAACCAGCAGAGAATGTAGCCTTTTAGGACGCCGTGAAGTACTAACAGGTAAAGCTAAATTTGGAATATTTGGCGATGGAAAAGAAGTACCACAGCTTGCTATGGCTAAAGCCTTTAAAAATGGGGACTTCCGTTCCGGCTATTATAGAGACCAGACCTTTATGATGGCTATTGGCCAACTTAATATACAGCAATTTTTTGCCGGACTTTACGGACACAGTGACCTAAATCACGATCCAATGTCTGCCGGAAGGCAGATGGGCGGGCACTTTGCTACGCATAGTCTTGATGAGAACGGTAACTGGAAAAACCTTACGTTACAGAAAAACTCAAGTTCTGACATCTCTCCTACTGCTGGACAAATGCCAAGACTTCTTGGTTTAGCACAGGCATCTAAAATATACCGTAACGTTACAGGTATAGAAAATAAAACCAATTTTTCAATCAATGGAAATGAAATTGCATGGGGGACAATAGGGAATGCAAGTACTTCTGAAGGTTTATTTTTCGAAACTATCAATGCTGCAGGTGTTCTACAAGTTCCTATGGTAATGAGTGTATGGGATGATGAATATGGAATTTCTGTTCACGCACGCTACCAGACAACCAAAGAAAACATATCTGAAATCCTTAAAGGTTTCCAGAGAGATGAGAATGGTAAAGGTTATGAGATTATAAAGGTAAAAGGATGGGATTATCCTGAGCTTATAGCAGCTTATGAAAAAGCAGCCAAAATAGCACGTACAGAACATGTACCGGTACTTATTCACGTTTACCAACTAACACAACCTCAGGGGCACTCAACTTCAGGTTCGCATGAACGTTACAAAAATGCTGACCGCCTTGCATGGGAAGCTGAATATGACTGTGTCGCTCAAATGAAAAAGTGGATGCTTGAAAACAATATGGCTACCACAGAAGAACTTGACACCATTGAAGAACAGATTAAAAAAGAAGTCCTTGAAGGTAAAAAAGCAGCATGGGCGGCTTATGTTAATCCGATAAAAGAAGAACAAAAAGAACTTTTAGCTGTACTTAACAGCATTGCTGCTCAAAGTCCAAATAAAGTCTTTATTGATAAATATGTGTCTGAGTTATCAGCTATCAAAGAACCGATAAGAAAAGACCTGTTGGTTACTGCAAGAAAGATCCTTCGCCTTATCGTAAAAGAGAATGGCAAAAATATCCTTGCACAGTGGATTACGGATTACACAGAAAAGACACAACCGAGATACAGCTCTCACTTATTCTCTCAATCGGATAAGAATGCGCTAAATATTAAAGAAGTACTACCTCAATACAACGATGATGCTGAAGATGCTGACGGTCGTATGGTTATGCGTAATAACTTTGACGCTATATTCAGTAAATACCCTGAAGCACTTGTTTTTGGTGAAGACTGTGGTAATATTGGAGACGTAAACCAGGGACTTGAAGGTATGCAGGAAAAATATGGAGATTTCCGTGTTTGTGATGCAGGTATCCGTGAAGCTACTATCCTTGGACAGGGAATCGGTATGGCAATGAGAGGCCTTCGCCCTATTGCTGAAATACAATATCTGGATTATTTACTTTACGCAATTCAGATTATGAGTGATGACCTTGCTACGCTTCAGTACAGAACAGCAGGAAGACAAAAAGCGCCACTCATCATCAGAACACGTGGCCACAGGCTGGAAGGTATATGGCATTCAGGTTCACCTATGGGGATGATCATCAATGCTATCCGCGGTATCCATGTGCTTGTACCAAGAAACATGACTAAAGCTGCCGGTTTCTATAATACTTTATTAACTACTGATGAACCCGCTCTTGTAGTTGAATGCCTTAACGGTTATCGCTTAAAAGAAAAAATGCCATCTAACTTAGGTGAATTCAAAACACCTCTTGGGGTTGTTGAAACACTAAAAGAAGGTAAAGATATTACGCTTGTTTCTTATGGTTCAACATTACGTATCGTTGAGCAGGCTGCAAAGGAATTGCTTGAAGTAGGAATCGATGCTGAAATTATTGACGTTCAGTCATTACTCCCTTTCGACATTAATCATGATATTGTTAAAAGTGTAGCTAAAACAAATAGGCTTCTTGTCATTGATGAAGATGTTCCCGGAGGTGCATCTGCTTATATACTTCAGCAAATCGTTGAAGAGCAAAATGCTTACAAACACCTTGACAGCAAACCTGAAACGCTTACCGCTAAAGCGCACCGCCCTTCATACGGAACAGACGGTGATTATTTCTCTAAGCCTTCTTCAGAAGACGTATTCGAGAAAGTATATGCTATTATGCACGAAGCAAAACCTAATGAATTCCCTAAATTATACTAATCGGTACAATTTGAATACAATAAGAACGCCCAACATATTGTTGGGCGTTTTATTTTTATCTATTTAATGTATATTGTTTTTACATTCACAAATTCTTTTATTCCGTTTTCAGCTAACTCTCGTCCGTAGCCTGAACGCTTTACCCCTCCAAAAGGCAATGCCGGATCTGATTTAACCATTGCATTGATAAATACCGCACCTTCTTCAAACAAATGAACTTTGCTTTTAATGTTTTCAACGTCTTTGGAAAAAACTGTTACACCAAGTCCAAATTCAGATTGATTACTTAATTGTACTGCCTCTTCAAAAGATGAAAAAGGCATTACAGGAACAGCAGGCCCAAAAACTTCTTCTTTAAATACCGGCATGTCAGTTGTAACATTTATAAGAACAGTAGGACTGTAAAAAGCTCCTTCTCTATTACCGCCTGTCACAATCTTAGCTCCCATTTCAATTGATTTGTTTACCTGTTTTTCAACATCTTCTGCCAGATCAATACGAGCTAGTGGACCAATATCAGTAGTTTCCAACATTGGATCTCCTGACTTCAATGCTTCAACTTTAGCTTTGAACTTATCCAGAAAAACATCAAATACAGAATCGTGCACCAAGAATCGCTTAGCTGCTATACAACTTTGACCTGTATTCTGCATTCGGGCAGTAACAGCAACCGATACAGCATCTTCTACATTAGCATCTTTGCAGACGATAAAAGCATTACTGCCTCCCAATTCTAAGACAGCTTTCTTGATTTGTTTAGCAGCTGTAGAAGCCACAGCAGCACCTGCTTTTTCGCTTCCGGTAAGGGATACAGCTTTTATGATTGGATTATTGATAACCTCTTCTACCTGATCACTCGCAATCAGTAAGTTTTGATATACTCCTTTCGGAAATCCGGCTTCCAAAAAAATGTCTTCCAATAATTGAGCGCAACCGGCAACATTTGATGCATGCTTAACCAAAACGGTATTACCTGCAAGAATTGAAGGAACAGCAAATCTGAACACCTGCCAGTAAGGAAAATTCCACGGCATTACGCCCAATATAGCACCAAGAGGTTCATAAGTAACATAGCTTTCGGCAGCATCAGATTTTATGGTTTCAGGAGCTAAAAAATCTTCTGCATTTTCGGCATAAAAATCGCACAATATACCACATTTTTGTACTTCGGCAAGAGCCTGTTTTAAAGGTTTTCCCATCTCCAAAACACAGGTTTTAGCCAGTAAATGTTGTTGTTTTGTTAAAACAAATCCTAAAGTTTTGATAAAATCTACGCGCTCTTTAACATTTGTATTTTTCCAATGTGTAAAGGTTATCTGACTAATGCTTATGGCGTCCGAAATCTCTACCCCATTTAAACACTGGTAGTTCGCTATGAAATTATTGTTAAAAGGGTTTATTGTTTTTATGGTTTTTCGCATGATTAACAGTATTTTACATTAAGAAACCTTGATTTTTTCATTTTTCTAAATTACTACTTTTACAAAAAAAATCATCAAAACAATAACCAATATTATGAAGAAAATTGCATTCCCTTTATTATTAGTTTGCCTTACATCGGCAAGTTTAAAAGCACAGGATTCACAGGAAATGACTGCAGATGGCCAAGACTTTAATAAATGGTCTATTGAGGTAAGCGGCGGTGCAAATAAACCCTTCAGGACGTTTACACCGGGATTTACAACAGACCGTGTAAATTTCTTTACTGTAGATCTTGGAACAAGGTACATGTTTAACAATAAATTCGGTTTAAAACTGGATTTTGGTTACAACAAATTTGAAAACAACGATGAAACTCCGGAATTTGAAAGTACTTACCTAAGAGGAGATATCCAGGGGGTTGTAAACCTGGGAAGAGTATTAAATTTTGAAGACTGGACGAGTTGCATCGGTTTATTAATGCACGCAGGTGGAGGTGTTTACCAGTTAAAAGCCGATAATGGATTTGACGGAGAAGACTGGGGAGCTAATCTTATCGGAGGTTTTACAGCCCAGCTTAAACTATCCGACCACGTTGTTCTAACAGGTGATGTAACAGGAATTGCAAATGGATTCCAAAACTGGAATTTCGATGGAATGTCTCAAACTAGCACAACTGTTGATGGACTTATTCTGAACGGTACACTTGGTCTTACTTTTTATCTGGGTGGTCATGAAAAACATGCTGACTGGGTAACAGATGTTAAGACAGATGAACTAGCAGCACTTGAAGAAAGAATTGGTTCAGTAGAAACTATGATGAACGATTCTGATAAAGATGGAGTTCCTGATTATCTTGATGTAGAGCCAAATTCAACAGCTGGTGTAGCTGTAGACACTAAAGGTAGAGCCGTAGATTTAAACAACAATGGTGTACCTGATGAGTTAGAATCTTACATTGAAAACAAAACAAAAACCAACACAACAACTACAGGTACAGATTTACAAGGACTTATTAACGGAGGTTATGTTAATGCATATTTCGATTTCAACAAAGACATGCCTAATGCACAATCTACAGCCGGTATTAACTTCCTGATCAAATACCTGAAAGAGAATCCATCTGCTAAAGCTGATGTTATAGGATATGCTGACGAAATTGGTAACAGTGATTATAATAAACAACTATCACAAAGAAGAGCTGAAAACGTTAAGAAGATACTTGTTGATTCAGGTATAGACGGTTCAAGACTGAATATTATTGCAAATGGTGAGGATTCATCAGTAAATAAAGATAATAAACAAGCCCGTCAGGTAGTGAGAAGAGTTACATTTATCATTAAATAATAACTTTCAAAGGTTAGACTAATCCCTCGCTTAGGCGGGGGATTTTTTTATGCTTCTGACTAGTCCTAAAATAGGTTGACTATTTTTTGATTATACAAATTTGATAAAAGTTCAGGCATTTTCAAGTTGTCTGAACTT